>JADZBD010000024.1 GCA_020852255.1 Bacteroidia bacterium
CGGGGGTGAGTGTGGGAAGGTTGGTGCGCGAAACGCTACCCGGGGTGCCCGAAGGGCGGGGGTGAGTGTGGGAAGGTTGGTGCGCGAAACGCTACCCGGGGTGCCCGAAGGGCGGGGGTGAGTGTGGAGTGGCTGGTGCGCTCTGATATTCAGCACTTTATATCCATCCAACAATAATTAACTATATTCGATTAACTTTTTACCAGCCCAAGCGTTACACCTATATACGGCACGTAAATTGGACGTATGACTATAGTGAAAACGACATTACATATCCTTTTGATCTTGCTGGTTTCATCTAACCTGGTTGAGGCGCAGGAGAAGCCTACGATGTACGTTCCGTACACCGTGGAGAACGGAGACACCGTACGATACATGAGTCTGCCCGCTGTGAATATTGTCGCTGAACTGAAATTCAAATCCAAAAAAGAAAAAGAAAAATATAATAAACTCAAGCGCGACATTCGTAAGGTCTACCCTCTTGCCATTCTTGCCGGAGTGAAGATTGAGGAATACAATGCCAAACTAGCCACCCTGAAAACCGAACTGGAGCGCGATCTGTACATGAAGCGCGCCGAAAAGGAACTGATTAAGGAATTCAAAGACGATATCGAGAAACTGACGCTGAGCCAGGGACGACTGCTGATAAAGCTGATTGACCGTGAAACCGGCTCTTCATCTTATGGGCTGGTGAAGGAACTGCGCGGTTCATTCTCCGCGTTCATGTGGCAAACCGTTGCACTCATGTTCAACGCGAGCCTGAAAAAGGAGTATGACGCGACCGGCGACGACAAGATGGTGGAACTGATCATTCACCAAATCGAAAACGGAGACGTTTAAATAAAGCAACATCCCATAAAAAAATCCCCTCCGTGATGCACGAAGGGGATTTTATTTTTACGACACACGAGGCTACTTCACCGCGTCGACCACCGCTTTAAAAGCTTCCGGATGATTCATGGCCAAATCGGCCAGGGCCTTACGGTTAAGCTCAATACCTTTCTTGTTCAGGACTCCGATAAACTGTGAATAGCTCATTCCGTATTCCCGAATTCCGGCATTGATCCGCTGGATCCATAATCCGCGCATGATCCGCTTCTTGCCTTTTCTTCCGGAGTAGGCATAGGTCATTCCCTTTTCGTGAATGTTCTTCGCGATGGAAAGAACATTCTTCCTCATTCCCCAGTACCCTTTGGTTTTCTTGAGGAGTTTCTTTCTGCGTGCCCGTGAGGCTACGCTGTTTACTGATCTTGGCATTCTTCTTCGTTTTTTGGTCGTCAGCGATCCCGAAGGATACTTTTAAAGCTGAACGTCCGGGTTTAACATCGTCCCCTCCGCGGTTTGCCGGGCAGGACAACCATTCTTATCCGATCACCAGCAGTTTTTTGATCTTGCTGAGGTCCGATTTGTGGACCAAGGTCATTTTGGCCAGGCGTTCCTTACGCTTCTTCTCTTTCTTGGTGAGAATATGATTTTTGTACGCCTTCTTCCTCTTGATCTTTCCGGTGCCGGTTACAATGAACCGCTTTTTGGCACTGGAATTGGTTTTCATTTTAGGCATGTTGATCTCTGTTTTTCTTTAACTGATACGTTTTACTTCTTTTTAGGTGCGAGCACCATTATCATTTTCTTTCCTTCCAGCATCGGGAGCTGTTCCGGCTTCCCGTAATTCTCCAACTCATTGGCAAAACGAAGAAGAAGGATTTCTCCCTGCTCCTTGAAGACAATGCTTCTTCCCCTGAAGAAAACGAATGCCTTCACCTTATTGCCATCCTGCAGAAACTTCATGGCATGATTCTTTTTAAAATTGAAATCATGGTCATCCGTCTGCGGTCCGAAACGAATCTCCTTCACCACCACCTTTGCCTGCTTCGCCTTCAGTTCCTTCTGCTTCTTCTTCTGATCGTACAGAAACTTCTTATAGTCTACAATCTTGCAAACAGGTGGTTCTGCTGTCGGCGCGATCTCCACAAGATCCAGTCCCTGTTCCTTCGCCATCTGAAGAGCTTTCTCCACCGTGAATACTCCCGGTGTGATTCCGTCTCCCACGACTCTTACTTCCGGCACCCGGATCTTTTCGTTGATCCGGTGAAGTTCCTCCTTGCGAGGTCCGCGATAGGGTTGACGCGGTCCCGAAAAGGAAGGTCTCGGCTTATAAAATGGTGTTGCTATAAATACCTCCGTTTTTAATTATTAACGGCCGGCAGTTCCAGCTGTGCAGAAACTTCCGACTGAATTTGCATCACGAACTCCCGAATCCCCACCGCGCCTTTGTCTCCTTCACCATGCTTTCGCACCGACACTCTTTCTTCACTCATTTCTTTCTCTCCCACCACGAGCATGTAGGGTATCTTTCTGACCTCCGTATCACGTATCTTCTTGCCTATCTTCTCGTTACGGCTGTCAACGAGGGCGCGAATATCGGATTTTTTAAGAATTTGTACAACTTTCTGGGCGTAATCATTGAACTTATCCGATATGGGCAGAACGGCTACCTGGCTGGGAGCCAGCCACAAAGGGAAATTTCCGGCATAATGCTCGATCAGAAAGCCTATGAAACGCTCATGGGTACCCAAGGGGGCCCTGTGAATACAGATAGGTGTCTCGGCCTGATTCTCTTTGTTCCTGAAAGTCAGGCCAAAACGAGCAGGTACAGCAAAATCAACCTGGTTAGTGGCCAAGGTAAATTCCCGGCCTATTGCGGACCATACCTGGACATCTATCTTCGGTCCATAAAAAGCACCTTCGTCTGCTACTTCCACATAGGGGATTTTTGAACTTATCAGTACATCCCGCACCATGTCCTCGGTCTGCTTCCATAACTCCGGATTGTTCACATACTTCTTTCCCAGCTTCGACGCCTCATGGGTACTAAAGCGCATCACATATTTTCCAATGCCGAATATCCTGAAATATTTCAGGTACATTTCATTCACTGCCCTGAACTCCTCTGCAAACTGCTCCCGTGTACAATAAATGTGTGCATCGTTCATCTGCAATGACCTTACACGCATCAAACCGAACAGCTCTCCGCTTTGCTCGAATCTGTAACAGGTTCCGTATTCTGCTAACCGAATGGGAAGATCACGGTAACTTGCATTCAGGTTCGAGAATATTTTATGATGATGCGGACAATTCATTGCCTTCAGATAATACTTCTCCCCCTCCATCACCATTGGAGGGAACATGCTGTCCTCGTAATAAGGCAGGTGCCCTGATGTCAGATACATACTTTCCTTGGCAATGTGGGGTGTTCGCACCCGCTTGTATCCGGCCAGGTCCTCGGTGCGCTTCGCAAGTCTTTCCAACTCCTCAATAATGATTCCCCCATTGGGAAGCCAAAGGGGCAGGCCCGGACCTACATCTTCATCGAATGTAAATATTTCCAGTTCCTTCCCGAGCTTCCGGTGATCGCGCTTTTTCGCTTCCTCCAGCATGTTCAGGTAATCATCCAGCTCCTGCTTTTTGGTATACGCAGTACCGTAGATTCGGGTCAGCTGCTTATTTTTCTCGTCGCCTTTCCAGTATGCTCCGGCGATACTCATCAATTTGACCGCCTTTATAAATCCGGTGTTGGGAATGTGTGGTCCCCGGCACAGATCTGTAAAATTTCCCTGGGTATAAAAAGTGATATTTCCATCTTCCAGGTTTTGCAGCAGATCTACCTTGTATTCATCTCCCTTTTCCTTAAAATGATTCAACGCCTCCGCTTTGGGTACCTCCTTTCGCTGATAGATCAGGTTCTGCTTCGCCAGTTCCATCATCTTCTTCTCAATCTTCTCAAAGTCCGCAGCGGTGATCACATGTTGCCCGGGATCTACATCATAATAAAATCCGTTTTCAACGGGAGGGCCAACCCAGAACTTCACTCCCGGATAATAGAACTCCAGGGCTTCCGCCATCAGGTGTGCAGATGAATGCCAAAGCGTGGATTTTCCCTCAGCATCTTCCCACTTCAGAAGGATGAGTTTTACATCGGTGTGAATAGGCCGTGTGGCATCCCACACCTCTCCGTTCACTTTGGCTGCCAATACATTCCGCGCTAAACCTTCACTGATACTTCTTGCAATATCCAGGGCGGTGCTGCCCTTCGGATAAGTCCTGACCGAACCGTCAGGAAGTGTAATGTTGATCATGTTTCTTCTGTTTACCCGCCCCTACGAACGGACGGGATGTTAAAGTTAGCAAATAAAAAAAGCGCCCCGGAAAAGGACGCTTTTCTGTTTCAGTATGTTCGGATTAATCGTATCCGAGAACCATGTAAACGCATCCCTTGATCTTGAGCCCCAGCGTGTCAGCAGGCACATCGTAATCAATGTACACTTTACGCGTGTGCTTGGTAGGGTTATAAATCAGCGTGGTGTTGTTGTCCAGACTGTCTTTGTTGGAAAACAATACATCCCGTTTCTCATTGTCACGGCTCTTGTTATATACATTGATACCGATCTTCTTGGGCATACCCTCTGTGTTAAAGACCAGGCGGTATTTTCCGAAAAGAGAAAGAGGCACCTCCGTGGAGATCTTCATGGGCTTCTTGGTCCAGTTAATACGGGTAAGTTTAGCGGAGTCGTATTTGAACGGATCCAGGGAAGACTTGGTCTTCTTTTTCATTTCTACAGGGTTGCAGATGTCTTTCGCTTTCTGAACAACCTTAAATGCGGTGAAGCCCAGTCCCAGGACCAGTACCACCATAAGAAACAATTGCTTTTTCATATCTGTATTTCTTCAGATTAACCTTTAATAATGGCTGCGCGCATGGATTCGAGCTTTGCAGTGAGCGTTGTCAGCTGCTCGGCAGTAGGCTCGATCTTCACCTCAGAAGGTGTATCGCTTTCCATCATTTCCTTGACACCCGGAATAGCTGCGATCAGGTCGTGAACGGCTTTCAATTCTACGAGGAGACCTGCAATGTTGGAATCCTTCGACTCATGGTTGGTAAGTTCCTTGATCAGGTTCTCCAGAATGCCCATCTGGTCTGCCAGCTGCCCGGCCAGTTTGCTATCCTTTCCTTTTCCGGAAACCTTAGCCGCAATGTACATGCTCTCGATCCAGGCTCCTGAAAACACAACGGCTGCGGTCATCTGACGGTCGTTATCTGCAAAGAATTCGTCGCTCTTACTTTGTAGCTCTGAAAGGATGAACATGATGGAATCTTCGTTGTTCAGGTTCTCATCAAAGCGCTTCATCAGCGACTCGCTGTCAAAAACCGTTGACATTCCCAGCTTATCTGATAAAGACTTCACTGCGTTCATATAATTGCGCGCTTCATTGTTCTGTTTGTTTAACACACAATATGCCAAATCGGAAGAGAATACGCCCAGGTTAAGGGACTGCGCATAACTGGTTCCGTAGTTGGCCTCACTTTTCGGATCGTGTGTGGTTCCGGCTACATACTTCAATCCCGACTTCTTAAAGATGTAGGCGATCTGAAGTGGTGAGGGAAGAAGATAGGCCTGCTGGTCACCATCATCTTCCACTACTGAATCCTGGGCTGTGCTGTCAACTCCGTCTGTTACAGGTTGATCGTCGCCACCGCCGCAGGAAGAGAACGTAAGGGCTGCAATGGCCATTACGGAAAAAACAATTCTTTTCATGCTCTGGTTTTTTTCAAAAATCAGGCTAAAGTACTAAAATATATGGAATCTCAAATCTTATTGTTTCTGAGGCTGTTAGAGACCCCAACAGGAGAGGAAAAAGGCATGTGCGGTTGCAAAGAATCCCTTTCTGTATTATTGTATCTGTCTGTATTTCAGCACAATATAAAATTTAAAAACTGCTCCCCGAAAAGGCGGCATAAAAAAAAGGGGATCTCACGATCCCCTTAAAAATCCTGCTGTCTAAAATCAACGAATAACTGAAACGTGACCGATATAGGTGTGCTTCTTGTCGAATACGTCGGTGAGTACCACTTTCCAAACATATACGTCTTCCTGAACCAGCTTTTTGGAAGGACCATTCATCACTTTGGCATCCCATCCTTTGTCCATGTCTTCTGTCCACCAGATCAGGTCGCCCCAGCGATCAAAAATCATGAGTTTATATTCTTTCCAACCTACGCCGTAGGTATAGAAGAATTCATTCACACCATCACCATTCGGAGTCACACAATTGGGTGCGTAGAACGTGAATTCCGGATTGATAATCACCTCAAGAGTAGTACTGGAAGTACATCCCCACTGGTTCGCAATCGTAAGTGTTATAGTATAGGTATGAATTCCGTCATTCTCATCCGGATATACATGAGCCGGGTTTTGAGTAGTGTCTGTATTTGACCCGTCACCGAAATCCCACAACCACGTGATCGGGTTGCCTACGGAAAGATCCGTGAACTGAATGTTGGTATTCAGTACCGTTGTTACAGTGGGTGTTGCACTGGCGGAAGCAATGGGTATCGGGAACACGTCTATGTAATTGGGAATGGTAATGGTGGACACACAACCCGCACTGGTAGTAACTGTTAGTGTTACCGTATAAGAAATCACGTTCTGTGTTGTGTTATCAAAACAATGAGAAGGATTTGTGAGACTGCTGGTAGGACTTCCATCTCCGAAATCCCATACCCATCCTGTAATGGTTCCCGTTGTAACCGTTGACTGATCGGCAAACTGCACACAATGCTGGGCACAACCGTCGGTATCATTTGCAGTAAGCATTGGTACAGGAAGCGGATTTACAGTTACCTGAATGGATGCCGAATCCACGCAACCTGCCGATGAAGTCACGATGAGGCTGACGGTATAGTTTCCAGCTGCGCTGAAAATATGTGTAGGATTCTGCTGTGTGGAAGTATTATTAGGTCCGGAATTCGGATCGCCAAAGTTCCAGGCCCATCCGGTGATGGTTCCGCTCGATATGGTGGACTGATCAGTGAATTGTGTAGGCGAGTTGACGCAAACAGCATTCGCAGAGAAAGCCACATTGGGCAGGGGATTCACGATCACCTGCAATGTGCTGCTGGCTGAGCAGCCATTATTGGAGGTTACCGTCAGCGTAACCGTGTAAGTTCCTGACTGCATATACAGGTGGGTGGGATTCTGAGTATTGTCCAGCGGGGTATTATCACCGAAGTTCCAGCTCCACGCAGTAATGTTTCCGTTTGCTACGGTTGACTGATCTGTAAAGTTCGTAACGATACCGACACACACTGTTGTGGCTGCAAATTGGGGTGTGGGTCCGGGGAATACCGTAACCTGCTGGGTAATGGTATCAGTACAGTTACCCTGACTGGTTACAATGAGAGTTACGGTATAATTCCCGGGCGTTGTATACATGTGAGTGGGACTCTGCACGTTGGAAGTGTTATTCGGTCCGGAAGGAGGATCTCCGAAATTCCAGCTCCACTGCGCTGCGCCCGTGCTCTGATCCGTAAACGGCATGGGGTTATTGGTACATACATTGGTAAAATTAAATGCCGCCACAGGCAGAGGGTAAACCGTTACCTGCACGTTCACCGTATTCTGGCAACCGTTATTGGAGGTCACGGTAAGAACCACATTATAGTTTCCGGCTGCAGTATATACGTGGGTGGGATTCTGCAATGTAGAAGTGTTATTCGGTCCGGAGGGTGGATCTCCAAAGTTCCAGCTCCAAGCGGTAATTGTTCCGGAAGAAATGTTTGATTGATCCGTGAACACTGTTGGCTGTCCCACACACACTGTAGTTGCAATAAACTGCGCCTGGGGAAGAGGATGTACGGTGACCACTAACTGGAAAGTATCAGCACATGCCGGAGTACCGCTGTGTGAAATGAGTGTAACGGTGTACTGACCCGGACTTCCGTAAGTATGCGTAGGATTCTGGGTATTATCAAGCGGAGAAGCATCACCGAAATTCCACTGCCAGAAAGTAGGACCTCCTGTTGTCAGGTCGGTGAAAACGGTTGGTTGATTCAGACACACCGCCGTTGCCGATGCGTTTGCAACCACCGGATTTCCCACAAGTGTCACCACCTGAGTTATGGTATCGGCACAAAACCCGTTACTGGCTATGAGCGTTATGGTGTAGGTTCCGGAGTTTGTGTAATTGTGACTGACCGGATTCTGTAAATTACTGTTGGGTGATGCATCGCCCCAAATCCAGGTCCACGTTGTAGCATTTCCTGTAGTATTGTTTGTAATATTTACCACTCCGCCGGAACAAGCAGGGTTGGGCACTGCGGTAAATGCAGCCAAAGGTCCTGGAACAACAACAATTGTATCGTAGAGGGTAGTAAAACAACTTGGGTTGGAAATTGAACTCACCACGCAGGAATATACCGTTGTTGCCGTTGGAGAAACTGTGATACACTGGGTGGTAGCTGCTGTAGGATTCCACAAATAGCTTCCTCCACCGGGAGGGGCGCAGATCTGGGTGCTTCCGCCCGGACAAATAGTATCGTTTCCAAGAATCTGCATGGGAGCACAGGAAGCATCAACGTATGCATATCCAAAGTGTCCTCCCTGTGAACAATCACCAACGGTAAATCGTATGGTCACACACTGCCCAATGTAGGCACTAAAGTCAATATTAACCGTTGTCCACGGTCGGTAATACGTCCCGAATGAACACGCTGCGGGGAAGAAGTTGGGAATACTGGGCCCTCCCACTACCAAATATTGTCCGCATTGTATGGGATTTCCAACGTTATCGTACACATCTATTTTGAAAAAGGGTTGTTCCTGGTTGGTATGCGAAGCGTCCTGCACTACCACTGCATAAGAATACTGAAATGACGAAGTGAGTGCTGATACAGTGAAAGTTTGTTCAATTGTTCCTCCTCCATATCCGGTTGTCTGACCGTTTCCAAGCATCACAGAAAAATTTCCGCCCGGATTTACCACAGGGAAATTTCCGCAGGCATCGAGACCGGCGCCGGTCATCATGGTGTGCTGGGCTGAAGGTAATCCTACTCCTTGTTGATTATAGGTGGGTGTTGGAGCGGGAGGTGTGCTCATGGAAATGGTTCCGTAGGTTCCATACCAGCCGGTCCATCCTCCGCTTTCAAAATCTGCGTTTGTACACTGCGGTTGGCAAACAGGAGGCAAAATACCCTGAATATCTATGGTATATCCAAAGCACGCCGGAGTTGGCCAGTTGTCAATCATAATGAAATAGCACTGTGCTGCAACCGCATTAAAGGTAAGGCCCTGTGAACAAGCTGTAGATGTATTACCAGCGATACAATTGGTGGACGTAGGACAGCCCGAGTAAACAGAGATAGAAGACCAGGCCGGACATGGGTTGATGTTGGACAGACTGATGGAAACCTGCTGAGTAGTTGGGGCACAGAAATAATAAAACCAATCCGGACCGGTTGTATAAATTGAAGAAACCGATGTACAATTAGAAGTTAAATTGTTGATCACATCGGTACCGTTACAGGTGCTGCCAGTTGCGGTGAAGGGAAGCGTGCTAATTGGTGAGGCCATGGCGGCGGCACAGGTGTTACCACCCTGGGCTTTCACTCCGAAGGAAATACCGAGAAGCAGAACGAAACAAATTGAGGCCAGTTGTTTCATTGTTAGGTGTATTAGGGTTTGGGGCTTGGTCATTTTGGTCTTTGGCTAGGGAATCGGGGATTTATTCTTCCTTGAATGAGGCATTACTTGTTTTTGCTTCGTACCCATAATAATTAATCACGGTCAGCAGGGCGGCCAAATCAATCTGAGAGATAACCTTAATCGTCATCCATCCGGTAGCAGCATCTGTGGTACACGAAAGAATTCCCTTTCTCTGCAACATATTCTGATCAAGTTTCACTGCATCGGTGGCATTCAGTTGAGTAGTAACCTGTACTGAAAATATTTTGTTCTTCTCCCCGTTCACCGGTGCCTGGGCTGACAAAGTTGCCGGCAGGAAAAACAAAAACATTACAACCCAAAGAAGCGAGTGGGAGAAAGTAAAAGGTGCCTTTTTCATGATACTTTGTTTAGATTGTATGCTAAATAACTGAATTATCAGACAAAAGTCAAGTTATTCTTGGACGAATCCCTCAATAGAACAGACTAAGCCTAAAAGTTTAAGGTTGCACAGAAAGCAAAAAGGCGACCTATAAATAGGCCGCCTATTGTACAAGTCTGATTTCTCTTCCTATCTGATAACCGTCACGTGACCGACGTACTCATGCTTTTTATCAAAAACATCCACCACAATGGCCTTCCATACATACACGTCTTCCTGCACTAATGCCCTCTTATTCTGCACTTTACAATCCCAGCCTTGGTTCATGTCGGTTGTCTGCCAGATCAGATCGCCCCAACGGTCGAAGATCATAAGTTTGTATTCCTTCCAACCTACTCCATAGGTATAGAACAGTTGGTTATTGCCGTCACCATTGGCTGTAACGCAATTCGGCGCAAAGAAGGAAAACTCGGGTTCAACCACGATTTCCATTCTTGCGGTATCGTAGCATCCATAGATATTTGAAACAATGAGGGTCACCGGGTAAATATGCGTTCCGTCTCCCAGGGCAGGGTAAGTGTGCGTTGGATTCTGGATAATTGAGGTGGCGGGTGGATCGCCAAAATCCCAGAACCAGGTCACTGCCGTGCCGGTAAGATCTGTGAACTGAACCGTTGGATCCAGTGTGGAAACGGGGTTGGGATTAGCACTAAAATTAGCCAGAGGCACAGGCCACACCGTGATTGTTTTGATCAGCGTATCCGGACATCCTCCCGGTGTGGATGCGATCAGAATTACGTTAAATGTTCCGGAGGTACTGAATTGGTGTGTCGGGTTCTGAAGGTTTGAAAAATTATCTATTCCGGAACCGGGATCACCAAAATTCCAATACCACTGGGTACAGTTAACTGAATTTTCGGTAAAGGTTGTTATATCACCCAAACAAACCGTGTCGTGATCAAACCTGGCCACTACCGAATCAAAAATAGTGATGGGAACCTGTACCGAGTCTGTACATCCGTTATCCGAAACAACTGTTAGGGTAACCGTGTACGTTCCCGAACTTCCATACAGGTGATTCGGACTCTGCTGCATTGATGAATTGGCATCACCGAAGTTCCATGTCCAGCTGGCGATATTACCATTGCCGAAAACAATATAGGATGAGTCAAGAAAATTCACGTTCAGGTCGCAGTTCAGATTCTGATAATTGAAACTGGCGATGGGACTTGGTTTAACCCAGATAGTATCCCAAATCACGGTAGTACATGTCACACTCGAAACAGAAGACATGGTACAGGAATAAACCGTCATGGTTGTTGGTGCCACCGTAATGGTCTGGGTAGTTGCTCCGGTACTCCAGGAATAGGTTCCCGATCCCGGAGGAGCGGTGAGTGTAACTTGCTCTCCGGCACAAATAGTATCATTCTGGTGCTGTATGATATTAGGAACGCAGGAAGCATCTACATAGGCATATGAAAAGTGACCACCGTAGCAGCAATCTCCCTGAATAAAGCGGATCGTTACTTGCTGACCTACAAAGGATGTTAGATCCACGTTTACGGTGGTCCAGGGCCTGTAATATGTTTGGAACCCGCAGGCTGCCGGGAAGAATCCGGGGATGTTTGGTCCGCCCACGACCAGGTACTGCCCGCAGTTGATCAGCTGGTTATTCTGATCATACATTTCAACTTTGAAAAATGGCTGCTCATTTGGCAAATGACTGGGATCCTCTACAATCACTGCATACTTGTATGTAAAATTGGATGTTGACTGCTGAACAATGAACGTTTGTTCCATGGTGGCTGCTCCGTTACCGGCCATCTGTCCATCACCCAGCATCACGGAAAAAGTTCCTCCGGGAGCCACCACCGGAAAATTTCCGCAGGCATCCAGACCGGCGCCGGTCATAATCGTATGTGAAGAACTTGGAATACTGCCGCAGCCGGCATTTACCACCGGGTGCGGGGCTGCAGGTGCTCCGCAGGTTATGCTTCCTACTGATCCGTTCCATCCTGTAAAATCCCCTGTTTCAAAATCCATGTTCGTACACTGGGGCTGAACACTGGTAGATGCTGGATAAGAGATGTTGATGTTGTAAGTGAAACAATTCGGAGTAGGCCAGTTATCAATCATGATAAAATATGACTGGGCATTCGTAACAGGCACAACCAGACACATGTCTAACCCGTTGGAGGTAGAGGTAGATCCTGCTATACATGTCCCTGCATTGGGGCATCCCTGCCATACCGAGATGCTTGCCCATGGATACTGGGGCGTCATTGCGGAAAGCTGTATCTGAAGATTTCCTGTTTGGGTGGCAGTAAAATAGTACAACCAATCCGGTCCGGTGGTATAGGTGGATACTCCGCAGGATACTCCCACGTTATTGTAATCATCCAGTCCCGTACAAGTTCCGCCTGCAGCAGAGAAGGGAATCGTGATGGGTGCGGCCTGTGCGGTAGCGCAATCATCCCCGCCCTGGGCGAAGACAGTATATCCGGACAGAAGAAGTAGTGAAAAAAGAACGTTGTTTATATTTCTCATAGCGGAGCTCACTGTTCAGACTGTGTTAAGTTTTCCTCACTCATTTCGAAACCGGCGGCCACAATCACATTCCGTAGTGCGCTTATATTCACAAACGGATCTACTACCACCTTGACGCGTTTCGTTGTAAAATCTGTGGAAGAGGACAGGATTCCCTTTCTCTTGAGCATGAACTGATCCAGCTTAGCAGCATCAGCCTGGCAGGTGAGTCCCATCACGGTAATTTCATAAACGACTTTCTTAGTCGTTTCCTGTTTCTCCTGAGCATGAACCGGAGATGTGGTCAGGGCGACCAACACAGATAAAAGAACGATGAATCCAATTTTTTGCATGACGAATGACTTGTTTAGTGCAAATCTAATATACAGACACTCCAAAGAAAAGCGAAGTTGCAGGTATTGGTGGGAGGTTTATGAAAAAGACGAAAATTCGCTGATTATCAGCAAATTAAATCTATCAGCCACGTACAAGTCAGGGTGCCAAACGCCCTCTTTGGGTAAAAAAACAGGATTTGAACCAGGGAGTGAAGTCCTCAGGTTTCTTTTCCAGGAAGTACAGAAGTTCTGCTTCTGTGAGCAGTTTCCACTCCTCCGCTTCGATAGGATTTAATACCGGGTTCAGCTCGGTAACACCGGTGAAAACATGGTCCAATTCCCACTCTGTTAGCCCCGCTCCTACTGCTGCTTTATAGGTAAACTCAAAAACTTTCCTGATGTGTGTGCGCAATCCACACTCTTCGAACAAACGGCGTGCAGCGGCAACCGCAACTTCTTCCCCGGGGCGGGGATGTCCGCAGCACGTATTTGTCCACAAGCCGCCGGAGTGATATTTACTCTGTGCACGCCGGTGAATCCACCACTGCCCGTCGGGTGAAAATAAAAAGATAGAAAATGCCCGGTGCAGAAATCCCTTCCGGTGCGCCTCCAGCTTCTCCATGCGACCGGTGACCTCATCTTTTTCATTTACCAATATCACCTCTTCCATATTCAGATGCACTTAAAATAATCAAAAGGTTCTTTGCAGTCGGTGCACCGGAAAAGTGCCTTGCAGGCGGTAGATCCGAACTGTGAGATCATTTCAGTATTCATGGACCGGCACTGCGGACAGCGGATCTTTCTTTCTTTACCGGTGATACTTCCCTTATCCATGCTGGTTTTCTCCGGAGGGGCGATTCCGTATACTCTCAGCTTCTCCCTTGCCGCTTCAGGTATCCAGTCTGTTGTCCATGCCGGGGAATAACTCAAATCCACCTGCACGTCCGGGAAACCGTTTGTTTTCAGCAAGGCCACAATATCATCCTCGATTTGCTTCATGGCCGGGCAACCGCTATAGGTAGGGGTGATGGTGATCATTACTTTCCCTTTATCTACCTTAATCCTTCTTAATATTCCCAGCTCCTCAATAGAAATCACCGGTATCTCCGGGTCAGGGATGCCGGAAAGGAGTGAGCGGATTTTGTTTTCGGGAGATTCACTCACCATTTCGCATCGGGGTAGGCCCGTGGAAGAAACTGCATTTCGGCAAGAAGAAATCCCAGGTGTTCCGAATGTTTTCCGTCTCTGCTGCCGCTCTGCATGTACGGAATCCGGGGTAGCTGCAAACCGCACTCTCCAAACAGCTCGTCCATGTCTCTGCTCCAGGCAGTTTTCACTTTTTCCGTATCCGCAGCAATTCCTGAGTCAACAAGCGAACAGTCTTGCGCATTGGTCTCAAAAAGGTCGTCCGTAAAGCGCCAAAGTTCATGGAGAGCCGTGTGCAATCTTCTGCTACTTTCTTCCGTTCCTCCGGCAAAACGGCGAACCCATGAGTGAGCATGGCGCACATGGTAGGTAATTTCCTTGACCGACTTAGCGGCAATTCCTGCCAGCGTTTCGTCTTTGGAGGATGCCAAAGCGGTATAAAGATGGAACTGGTACGAAGACATAACCGAAAGCCGGAGTATGGTAAAGGCATAATCTCCTTTAGGTTGTTCTGCCATGAGTGAATTGAAATATTCCCGTTCTCCCCGGTGAAAAGCCAGACGGTCTCCGTCTCTGCCCTTCCCTTCCAGTCTTCCTGCATACATCAACAGCGCGTTTGCACGGCCGAATAAATCCAGTGAGATATTAGTCAGTGCGAGATCCTCCTCCAGAAAAGGGCCATGCCCTGTCCATTCAGCCAGACGCTGTGCAAGAATCAGGGAGTCGTCTCCCAGCCGGAGACAATAGCCGAACAATGCCTGTTGCGTTGTCATTCTCACATGTGTTTTACACCATCCGGTACCTGATAAAAAGTAGGATGGCGGTAGATCTTGTCGTTACCCGGTTCAAAGAAGGAACCGATATCCTCCGGCGAACTGGCCACAATGGCTCCGGCAGGAACCACCCATAATGCATTTCCCTCACCACGCCGGGTGTACGTATCGCGCGCATTCTGCAGGGCCATTTCCTTATCAAAGGCGTGAATACTTCCGCAATGAACGAAAGGCTGACCGCTTTTTTTCTGTACAAACACTTCCCAAAGGGGTCCTTGTGTATCCATTTCAAATTTATTTAAGCTGTTACCGGTTTCATTTTTTCAGCATATGCCTGTGCAGCTTCCCGCACCCAGGCTCCTTCCTGATGGGCACCGATTCTTGCGTTCAGGCGTTCTTTGTTGCAGGGGCCATGTCCGTGAATCACCCGCTCAAATTCACTCCAGTCCGGCTGCCCAAAATCGTATCCCTGCTTCTGCTCATTCCATTTTAATAGCGGATCGGGGATTTTAAGTCCAAGATATTCTGCCTGCGGTACGGTTTGATTGACAAAACGCTGCCGGAGCTGATCATTGCTTTCCCGTTTGATTTTCCATTTCAATGCATTGGCTGAATTAGGGGACTTATCATCGGGCGGGCCGAACATCATCAGGGTAGGCCACCACCAGCGGTTGACTGCATCTTGCGCCATCACGCGCTGATCAGCTGTTCCCTGCGCCATCCTGCACATGATCTCATATCCCTGCCGCTGATGAAAGCTTTCCTCTTTACAGATCCGCACCATAGCCCTTGCATAAGGTCCATAGGAAGTCCGCTGCAACATCACCTGGTTCATGATCGCCGCACCATCCACCAGCCATCCGATAGCGCCGATGTCAGCCCAGCTCAGGGTGGGATAATTAAAGATGGAAGAATACTTTGCCTTGCCTGAATGCAGCTGCTCCAGCAACTCGTCTCTGGAAACCCCCATTGTTTCCGCAGCGGTATAAAGATATAAACCATGGCCACCCTCGTCCTGCACCTTTGCCATAAGTACCATTTTTGCGCGCAAACCCGGCGCCCGGGTGATCCAGTTGCCTTCCGGTAACATCCCCACTACTTCTGAATGGGCGTGCTGGGATATCTGACGAATTAAATGCCGGCGGTAATCCTCCGGCATCCAGTCTTTAGGCTCAATATATTCATTGGCTGAAAGCTTCGCTTCAAAAGCCGCTTCCATTTGTTTTGGATCCATGCATTTCTGTTCAGGTAAGCAAATGTAAGAATCTTTGCAATAAAATCCATTTGCTATTACCCTGATTTTTAATGATATCCCAATTACCATAATGATATTTCTCATAATTTTACATCCGGATGGCTGCCTTTAATAAACTCCGGGTTACAGATATAAGACAGGAAACAAAGGATTGTGTTTCTGTTGCTGTTGAGGTGCCTGCCGGATTAAAAGATCAGTATCGTTACATTCAGGGACAATACCTGACCTTGAAATTAAATGTGAACGGGGAAGAGATCCGGCGTTCCTATAGTATTTGCAGCAGCCCGGTTGCCGACAGTGAACTTCGCATTGCTGTAAAGCGTGTGAAGGGAGGGAAAGTGTCTAATTATCTCAATGATCATCTAAAGAAGGGTGATGAGTTGGAGGTAATGACGCCCATGGGAAGTTTTTATACTCCACTAGATCCGGCGAACAAAAAAAAATATTTTCTTTTTGCGGGTGGCAGTGGGATCACTCCCATGTTTTCAATTCTTCGCTCCGTACTGTTTGCAGAACCAAATTCCTCCGTCATTTTATTTTACGGCAACACGGATGAGGTGCATACGATTTTCCGGCATGCACTGAATGAGATAGAGGAAAAATCCGGAGGGCGGCTGAAAATCCATTATCTGTACGAGCATCCGAAGGAAGCCTGCGATGCGTTGCACACAGGAATGCTTACCCGCGAAAAAGCCGCTGAGCTGTTTGAGCGGTTCTGCGGAGTAGGATTCAATCATGAATACTTTGTATGCGGTCCGGGCCCGATGATGGAGAATGTGAAATCAGTGATTATGGACCAAAAAGTTCCCGCACATCAGTTTCATATTGAGTACTTCTCCTCCGCGCAGGAAAGTGCGGCCAAAGAAATGAATCCTTCCCTCACGGCTCAGGTTACAGTATCCATGTATGGTATTGAGACGCATTTTGAACTGGATTCCAACGGAAAGAGCATACTGGATGCAGCTCTGGATGCCGGAGTGGATGTGCCCTTTGCCTGCAAAGGCGCAGTTTGCTGTACCTGCAGAGGAAAGTTGCTGGAAGGAAAGGTGAAAATGGATAAAAATTTTGCGTTAACGGATGCAGAAGTGGCGCAGGGATTTATTCTCACCTGTCAGAGTCATCCGCTGACCCCCGTAGTAAGAATAGATTATGATTCCTGATCCAAAGGGATCGTTCGGCTCACGTCGGTGAACGTACCGGAGCTGGCTTCCGTTACGTGCGCCATGACTAATTCTCCGTTTCCCCCGTAAAAAAAACGGGCGCGGTAATTTTCATGTTCACCTGTTTTTCTCTTCTCTTCTATTAGTTGCCCCGATTCATTATAGCTAAAGTAGGAGCTCACATTCTTTTGCATAGTGGAATAATGCGACTCGGTGATCTTGCCCTGTTCGTTCTGCACTTTCCGGTGGGAGGCGAAACGGCTTCCTTTTCCGTCGTAGGTAATATATCCGCCCGTTGAATACACGGTGCGATACACGACTCCGGATGGAATCTCACGCTGGATTTCCTCCGTAAGGATCCACTCATTCCCCTCCTTTGAATAGCTGAATGAAAAATCTTCTCCGGATTCCATCAGAATATCCCGTACCTCACGTGTGATCAGGTTTCCGTTCTCCCAGGTCTGAAGTTCATATCCCTCCTCTGTTCCTTCTTCATCCCGGATACTCTTTCTGAGCAGATTTCCTTCTGCGTTGTAAGTATATTCCGTAATCTGTTTACCTCCTTCCGCATAAACCTTTGTTTCCGTGAGCGGCCGGCCCGATTCATTGTAAACGATGCTCGTATCCTCCGTCAGCTCACCTGCCAGACTGTGCTGATGGCCTGTAATTAGTCCTCTTTCGTTAAACACAAAAACATCCGACTCATTCACATTTCCATCTGCATCATAATCCTCTTTCCGCACCAGATTCCCGGCTCCGTCGTACCATTTTGCCTCGAGCAGAAAGGCGTCCTCCATATCCGGTGAGTCTCCCAACTCCTCCGGTGTACGGTCGGGAAAGCGATAGGAACGATGAATGCTATTTTTTGGCGATTCCACGCACGGTAAAAGTAACATTTCTCCCGTGTATTCAGGAGGCAGAACTTTTTTACATTTGCCAAAACCCGTCCGATATGCGCACACTGCACTTTCTCATAATACCTGCCGTTTTTATCGCAGGGTGTTCCACCGAACCTTCCTCCGAAGCATACACTTACCCTGATACCCGAAAGGTGGACACGGTTACCGATTATTTCGGAACAAAAATTACGGATCCCTACCGGTGGCTGGAAGACGACAATTCGGAAGAAACCAGGCAATGGGTCATCGCACAAAACAAAGTGACCGATTCCTTCCTGGCAAAAATCCCGTACCGCGAGGAGATCCGCAAGCGCCTGACCGGCATCTGGAATTATGAAAAATTCAGCGCTCCCTTTAAAAAAGGAAAATACTACTTCTACTATAAGAATAATGGTATTCAGAACCAGAGTGTACTTTATTACCGGGAAGGAATTGGGGGAGAAGAAAAAATGCTGCTTGATCCCAATGCGCTGTCAGCCGACGGCACTGTGTCTCTTGCAGGCATTGCGTTTTCGAAAGGAGCCCGCTATATGGCCTACGGAATCAGCAAAGCAGGGAGCGATTGGAATGAATGGTACGTGATGGAAGTAGCTACAGGTAAGAAACTGGATGATAAACTGGAATGGATCAAGTTTTCCGGGGTAGCCTGGATGGGAGACGGATTTTATTACTCGCGCTATGAAAAGCCGGCCGAAGGGGATGCACTGAAAGGCAAAAACACCAATAACCGGCTCTATTTTCACAGGCTGGGGGATGCGCAGGAAAAGGATGAACTCATTTATGAAGATACGGAACATACGCTGTGGAGTTTCAGTCCTCAGGTGACGGACGATGAGAAGTGGCTGATCGTCTACATCTCAGAATCCACATCCGGCAACGCCGTGATGATCCGGCCATTAATAGCAAAAGGACCCTGGATACATCTGGTAGAGAATTTCGAAAATGAGTACGGATTTATCGATCATGTGAATGGCGGTCTGCTGTGCATCACAAATAAAAATGCACCCATGAATAAACTGGTACGCATCAACCCATCCCAAAAGGAAGAAAACAACTGGATCACCATTCTGCCGGAGAAAAAAGAATTACTGGAATCGGTAAGTATCATGGGTGATAAACTGGTCAGCAAATACCAGGTTGATGTGACACACCGGATGTTCATTCACGGCATAGACGGAAAGCAAACCGGCGAGATACCGGTTAACGGCCTGGCTACGGCAGGAAGTTTCAATTCGGACAAGGAGGATTCACTTGCGTTTTATTCGATCACAACATTTACGGCTCCGGCAACCATTTATAAATACAATCATACCACAGGAAAATCTACTGTGTTCGCCAAACCGGATATTGATTTTAATTCTGAAGACTACGAAACAAAGCAAGTGTTTTTTCCGTCAAAAGACGGTACAAAAATTCCCATGTTCATCACCCATAAAAAGGGTATCAATATGGATGGAAGCAATCCGTGTTTCCTGTATGGATACGGCGGATTCAACATCAGTCTGACACCAGAATTCAGGATTGACCGTGCCGTATTTTTAGAAAAGGGCGGAATCTATGCTGTTGCCAACATGAGAGGCGGAGGCGAATATGGCGAGGTGTGGCACAAGGCAGGCACCAAATGCAGCAAGCAGAATGTGTTCGATGATTTCATTGCAGCAGCAGAATACCTGGTCAGAGAAAAATACACTTCGCATGATAAACTTGCAATCCATGGCCGGTCCAACGGCGGACTGCTGATTGGCGCTGTGTTGACACAGCGTCCTGATATAGCGAAAGTGGCGCTACCGGTGGTAGGTGTGCTGGATATGCTTCGCTACCAGTATTTCACTATCGGAAGGTACTGGTCTGTAGATTACGGAACAAGTGAAAACCAGGAAGAGTTTAATTGCCTTGTAAAATATTCACCTCTGCATAATGTCCGGGAAATTGAATACCCCTGCACCCTGATCATGACAGGAGATCACGACGACCGGGTTGTGCCTGCACACTCCTTCAAATTTGCTGCGGAACTTCAGAGCAAACACAAAGGGAAACACCCGGTCATGATCCGCATTGACACCAATGCAGGACACGGAGCCGGAAAGCCCACTGCCAAGCAGATCGAAGAGTTCAGCGACATGTGGTCTTTTGTGTTTTATAATCTGGGGGTAGAATATAAATAACTGAGCTGCCAATGAAAGGTCCGGCAGTCACTGTTTTTCTGTTATTTACCTTTCCGGAGTCTTCGCAGAAGCTGAAGGACTGAATTTCTTTCTTTCCGGGAGCGGAACACACCCATGCTGGCATCCTTTACATCCTCTACGGAATAAAAGGCGTTGGGCTGATGAATAGCAATCGCGTCTTCCAGGTCATTAAGACTTTCCCGTTTCACAATTGTAAAAATCACCTTAACGGGTCCTTTTGCTCCCTGCGCGTCCATAATGGTTACACCATGATCCATCTCCCGCATGGAACGAACAAGATCATCACTGGCCTGATGCGTAATAATTCGTACGATCTGCATGCCAAGTGCCAGGCGCTGTTCGATGATAAGTCCAAAATAATTTCCCAATGCGAATCCGCCGGCCCATGCGATATAAGCCGGCCAGGATTCCATACCATTCATCACCTGTCTGACCACGATGATCCAGATCAGTACCTCGAAGAAACCCAGCAGAGGTACGAGCTTGTTAAAACCACGAGCGATAAAAACATGCCTGATAGTGCCCAGGGTCACGTCGAAAAGACGCGAGCAGACAATGAGCAGGGGAAGCACAATATAACCGTACCAGTCGAAATCCATACCATGCAAAACTACCCTTGCAAGGCGATGCTAAAACAATAAAGCGAAGGGGTTATAAACCCGGATCTGTTAATTGCCGCCTTCCCGCCTCAGATCACGCATCACCTCCACCACTGCCGGGCACACCGCCGTATTCTTCAGGGCAAGATCCAGCACCTCGTGAAATTTTTTACGATTGATATGGGGGTACTCCCGGCAGGCAGCGGGTCGGCATTCATATACAGAACAGCGCTTATCCGCTCCCAGAAAAGGACATGGTAGCGAACTTAGCACCTGATCCCCGTCTTCGTCCGTGCGAAGGAACTTTTCTGTGAACACACCGGGCCTGATCCCAAAATGATCTGACAGTCGTTCAACATCCCTGCGATAAAGTATAGGACTTGTGGTGCTGCAGCAATTGGCACATTTCAGGCAATCAATATGACTAAAGGCACTCTGCTCTGATTCTACCGCTCTGTGATCGAGATCTGCCGGAGGATGCTTTTTGGTTTTCTGAACCCATCGCTTGTTACTTAGTTTCTCTGCTGCAGAAAGAGAGTCAAGTATCTTTCGGTAATCCATCAGGCGTACTTAATGGCAGGAGCGAACGTGTTCTCCGAAGAGTTAGCCATATCCAATTCATACTGCGAAGGGTACGGAGCTTCCAGCAGGCACCCCCTGAGGATATACGGATAAATCTCTGCATAGGTTCTGATTTCTCCCGGGCTGATCCTCCGGTGAATGTAGGAACGGTGCAGGTTGGATGGATGATCGATTCCCGCGGCAGCCATCAATTCAACGGCCGACTTGACCGTTTCGCTGTGGTAATTTTTCACCCTCAGTGTTTTGTCTCCCACATCCAGACCCGCGAACAATTCAGGATTCTGTGTGGCCACACCGGTTGGGCAGTTATTCGTATTGCATTCCAGCGCCTGAATACAACCCAGCGCCAGCATCATCGCACGTGCGCTGTTACAAAGATCAGCCCCCAGACTCAGATTTTTCACGATCTCAAATCCGGTGGAAACTTTTCCGGAGGCGATAATCTTAATATGTCTTTTCAAAGCGAATCCGTTCAGCGCATCGTAGATGAAGGCAATACCGTCGCGCAGCGGCATTCCCACATGGTTCGAAAATTCCAGCGGAGCCGCTCCGGTGCCGCCCTCTCCCCCGTCCACTGTAATAAAATCAGGCAGAATATTTGTTTTGACCATTGCTTTGCAAATCGCCAGGAACTGCGCCTTATTTCCCACACACAACTTAAAGCCCACCGGCTTTCCACCTGACAGTTCACGGAGTTTTCCAACAAATGCCATCAGTTCTCTCGGCGTGGTGAAAGCAGTGTGAAAGGGCGGAGAAAGAACGTCCTTCCCCATTTCCACCAGCCGAATATCCGCAATTTCCTTCGTTACTTTCCTGGCAGGAAGAATACCCCCATGTCCGGGCTTTGCACCCTGTGACATTTTAATTTCGATCATTTTTACACTCTCGGTGGCCGCCCGCTCCGCGAAAGAATCATAATTAAATGTACCGTCTTTATTTCTGCATCCGAAATATCCCGTTCCTATTTGCCAGATCAGATCACCGCCGGGCGTAAGATGATAAGGACTTAGCCCGCCCTCTCCCGTATTATGGGCAAAACCGCCCAACCTGGCACCCGCATTAAGTGCCATTATCGCATTCTTGCTCAGGGAGCCAAAACTCATAGCTGAAACATTGAGAATACTGGCTTTGTATGGTCTTTTACAATCCGGGCCACCCACTTCCACACGAGGATGCTGATCCACCCGGTGACCATCCAGAGGGGTTATGCTGTGATTCAGCCACTCGTATCCGGTCTCATAAACATTCAGCTGGGTACCGAAAGGCGTTGTATCGTTTACTTTTTTCGCCCGCTGGTACACAACATTCCGGTTCAGACGGTTGAAAGGAGCCCCATCCGTATCCGACTCGATAAAATACTGATACACTTTCGGACGCATCCATTCTGCCCAATAACGGAATCTTCCCACCAGGGGAAAAACACGACGGATCGTTTGTGCCCGCTGTGTCATATCCAGCACACCAATTAAGGTAAGTGGAAGAATCACTGCGAACGACCATGCGAAGGGGCGCCAGTACCAGGTGCCGGCGATGCCAAGGGCGATGAAGAAAATGCTAAGCGCAATAAAGGTCCTTCTCATAGACAGAGATTTACAGACACTAAAGTAGGATTAAACACACCCACCGCAAAATTTACGAGGGGAAAATAAATCTGTTTTCCCAATGGAGAAAAGGTTAAATTTGCGGAAACCATGCGTATATGCCGGGAACCGGTGAAAAGACAAAAATCAGCAGGGAGATTACGTTTGAGGAAGTCAGGAAAGAAGTTCTGAACGACTACCGTGTGATCTGCGAAAGCCGCGAAGCCAGCCTGTTAGGACGAAAAGAGGTGCTCACAGGAAAAGCAAAATTCGGGATCTTCGGTGATGGGAAGGAACTGGCACAGGTATGTCTGGCCAAGGTAATTCGTGACGGGGACTTCCGTTCAGGGTATTATCGTGACCAAACCCTTATGTTTTCAATGGGGCTGATCACTGTGCAGCAGTGGTTCGCACAGCTCTACGCACACACCGACCTCGAAGCCGAACCCATGTCGGGCGGCAGGCAGATGAATGGCCATTTCGGAACACGCTCCCTGAATGCGGACGGCACATGGAAGGATCTGACCAGGATGAAAAACTCCTCAATGGATATTTCACCGACGGGAAGCCAGATGCCCCGGTTGCTGGGACTGGCTTATGCCAGTTATTTTTACCGCAACAATCCGCAGCTTCAGCAGCCTGCCTTTCATATTTTCTCCCACAAAGGCAATGAGATCGCTTACGGATCCATCGGGGATGCCAGCACTTCTGAAGGGCTTTTCTGGGAAACCATCAATGCGGCAGGTGTGCTGCAGGTTCCTATGATGATTTCTGTGTGGGATGATGGTCACGGAATATCCGTTCCCAAAAAATACCAGACCACCAAAGAAAGCATCTCGGAAATTCTGAAGGGATTTCAGCGCGATCACCATGGCAAGGGATATGAAATTTTTAAGGTAAAAGGATGGGATTATGTCAATCTGGTAAAAACGTATGAGCGGGCCGCCGAAGTTTGCCGGAGTGAACACACCCCTGTTCTCGTTCATGTAGAAGAGATGACACAACCTCAGGGACACAGCACGAGCGGCTCTCACGAAAGGTATAAGAGTAAAGAACGACTGCAATGGGAAGAAGATTTTGATTGTATTTCAAAAATGCGCGAGTGGATTCTTTCAAAAGGAATGGCCTCCGAAGCGGAACTGGAACAAATCCGCGAGGGTTCAAAAAGAGCTGTATCGGATGCGAAGAATGCTGCCTGGGGTGCATTTACAGAATCGATCCGTTCCGAAGTAATCGATTTGCATGCTCTTCTCAGCGAGATCCAGCCATCGACTACCTACCGTGAGGAGATCACTGCTCTCCTCTCTCCACTGGTCGGAAAAGATGTGATACGGAGAGACATTGCCTCGGCAGCAAAAAAAATTCTGCGCCTGCTCAGCAGAGAAAAGCACTCCGGTAAGCAAAAACTCGCCGACTGGCTTCAACTGTTCAGGATTGCAAACCACGAACGCTACTCTTCACATGTTTACAGTGAGAGTGAGCAGTCTCCGCTGAAAGTAACACCTGTTCCTCCGCAATATGCACATGATGAAATGACCGATGGAAGAGCTATCCTGAGGGATAACTTTGACAAGATCCTGGAAAAATATCCTCAGGTGGTTATTTTCGGGGAAGACTCCGGAAAAATCGGCGGTGTAAACCAGGGCTTGGAAGGTCTTCAGAAAAAATACGGGGAGATTCGTGTTTTTGACACCGGAATCCGTGAAGCCACGATCATGGGACAGGCCATTGGTCTTGCCCTTCGCGGGATACGTCCGATTGCAGAGATCCAGTATCTCGATTACCTTCTTTATGCCCTTCAGATCATGAGCGATGATCTTGCCACTGTTCAGTACCGCACAAAGGGCGGACAAAAAGCACCTGTGATCATACGCACCCGAGGCCACCGGCTGGAAGGAATATGGCACAGTGGTTCACCGATGGGAATGATCATACATGCTGTCCGCGGAGTCCACGTTTGTGTACCGCGGAATATGACGCAAGCTGCAGGAATGTATAACACCCTGCTGAAAGGTGATGATCCTGCCATTTTAATAGAGCCGCTCAACTCCTACCGGCTCAAGGAACGTACGCCCTCCAACCTTGGAGAGTTTTGCGTTCCGCTGGGAACACCGGAGATCCTTTGCGAGGGAAACGATATTACGCTGATCAGCTATGGTCCGAATTGCAAAATTGCCCTCGAAGCTTCGGAACAGCTGAGAGAACATGGCATCAGCCTTGAGATCATAGATGTGCAGACGCTGCTTCCATTTGATTTGCAACACATGATCGTGCGGTCGCTGCAGAAGACCAACCGGGTGATTTTTATGGATGAAGATGTTCCGGGGGGGTCCAGCGCGTATATGATGCAAAAAGTACTCGAAGAGCAGGGAGGTTATCTTCACCTCGACTCGGTACCCAGAACCCTCACCGCGAAGGAACACCGGCCGGCCTACGGATCCGACGGCGATTACTTCTCCAAACCCGGCATTGAAGATGTATTCGACCTGGCTTATTCCATGATGCATGAAGCAGATCCGGAACGATTCCCTGCTATATACTGAACCGGTTGAAAAAGATCACTGAAGCCGACTCCCGCTACCGCTCACTGGAAAAAATGCCGGTCAGAAAATTGCTGGAGGGAATCAATCGTGAAGATCACAGGGTGGCTGCCGCCATCAAAAAAACCATTCCCGAAATTGAGCGGCTGGTGAACGCCATACTTCCCCGGATAAAAAAAGGAGGACGGATTTTCTACATCGGCGCCGGAACAAGCGGCCGGCTGGGGATTGTAGACGCTTCTGAATGCCCGCCTACCTACGGCGTTGACCACGGGATGATTATCGGACTAATCGCCGGAGGCGACCGCGCGATCCGTAAAGCCGTGGAATTTGCAGAGGATGATGAGAGCGGCGCCTGGAAAGATCTCAGCAAACATAAGATTGGTAAAAATGATACCGTGATCGGTATCGCTGCTTCCGGAAGCACACCCTACGTAACAGGAGGACTCCGAATGGCAAGGGAGCGGAAAATTCTTACCGGATGCATCACCTGCAATCCCGGCAGCCCCGTAACCCTCTACGCTCACCATGCCATTGTTGCAGTGGTTGGACCTGAATTTGTTACGGGGAGTACGCGGATGAAATCAGGCACTGCACAGAAAATGATACTGAACATGATATCCACAGCGGTAATGATCCGGTTGGGAAGGGTAAGCGGGAATAAAATGGTTGATATGCAGCTCAGTAATAATAAGCTCATTGCCAGGGGAGTCCGGATGATAAGCGAAAAAACCGGCGCCGGAGAAAAACTGGCAAAGAAATTGCTTTTACAATGGGGCTCTGTCCGAAAAGTTCTTGAAAAACATAAAAAATAAAATCCATCCTATGAAAACCCCGACAATTATTCTTGCCCTCCTTCTTTCATGCACATTTGCGTTGGCGCAAAACATTGATTACGCCGGAGTGAGTGTACAGTACACAAAATTACCCCTGAAACCGCTGGACAAAACTGTCAAAAACTATCAGGCACAGGTAAGCATGGAATACCTTCAGACCATTGAACTGAAGAAGCTGGAGTATAAAAAGAAACTTGCCCAGGCCGACTCGGTGTACGCCTTTCAACAGAAACAATACGACGAACAACTGAAAACCGCAGCTCTAAAATTTCAGATGGAAATGACTGCCTGGAACAAGCTCACCCCGCAGCAGCAGGCAGTAACGCCAAAACCTCAGATGCCGCTTATTGAACAACCGGTCAAACAGGTTCCGATGGAGGAAAAATATGAGAAGACTTATAATACCGAATTACTGGCCAGCACACACCTTAACCTGGAAGGTTTTAACCGGCTGCCGGACAATTCCGTAAAAATATGGGTCGGTTTGATGGGATTTGAGAATGAAGAGCCGCGGCTGAGTACAAGAACCGAACAGCAGAAGAAAGACAACCAGACCATCAGCATCACCAAATATTTCTACACGTTTAATTACCGTCACCAGATGAAACTCAAAGTCAGCTTGCCGAACGGATCGGTGGTGAAGGAGGAATTATTTGCACCTACGCTGGTGTACCGCCCGTACAACACACAGGAGTTTAACTCTCAGCAGGAGGCCGAAGCCTGGTGGATCCTGAATAAAGACGCGGAAATCCAGCGTTCCCAGGAACGTATTGTGAACGAAAATCTGAAACAGATCAATGATCAGCTTAATGATGATCATGGCTATCGTAAAACTTCACGCGGCTTCAGTGTGATCTGGGTGAATGAGAAGAAAAATTATCAGGATTTCCGCGATGCACTCACGTATGCAAAGAATGCCTATGCCATTATCGGTAACCCCGGGAGTTTTCAGAATGCTACTGAAGAGTTGTTAAAAGCCATTGAACTTTGGGAAAAAGCCCTTACCGAATCCAATACCTCCAGTCGTAAGGCACGGGTGAACGAAGCGGTAACAGAACTGCTACTGCTGAACCTGGCCGAAGCGTATGCCTGGCTGAACAACTTTGATAAAGCCCAGCAGTATCATTCCCAGGTGATGACTTATAAGCTCAATGCTAAAAAGAAAAGCGCGGCAGCATCGGTATCCGCTTTCATCGGCGAGCAAAGAAAACGGGCGGAGGCGAATAAATAGAAGCAAAGGCCGGCGCTTACCTGAGTAACTCTGCGACTTTTTTATCAATGGGAAAAGTAAATATCCCGGGGATAACTGCGTCTCTTTTAAGCCATCTCAGCACAAAAGCGCCTTCCTTGCGTTCCACAAAATCAAAGGGTTTTACTGCCGCCGTAAAACGCGGCTCCTGCAGCATCTTCACCTCATAATAAATACTGATCACCTGATTATTCCCAAACGCTGATTGCACAAAGAAATCGGTGGTATATACATGGCGGATTACCTGTACATCATTACCCGTCTCCTCTCTGAACTCACGCACAATGCAATCCGCAGGTCCTTCCCCGTACTCCAGTCCACCCCCCGGAAATTTTGTGATCTCCCTTCCCTTGATCAACTCATCGGCTATCAGCAATTCTTTCTTCTCGTTGAAACAGATCCCGTAAACGCGAACATTGAAAGGGTACTTGTTATCCGGAAAGTTGGAAGTCATTTGATCTCTTCAATGCCGAAACCCATCGTTCGCATATCGTTCCAGAAACCGGGATAAGATTTACTAACTACTTCAGGATTTCTTATGGAAACACTTCCCAATTTCATGGCCAGCGTGGCAAAAGCCATAGCCATCCGGTGATCATCGTACGTATCAATTGGTTCACTGATTGCCTCGCTGATGCCTTTGTGATCATCAAACAGTGCGGCGTCGTCGCTTTTGATCTGAAAGTCGATTCCAAATTTCCGTAACTCGGCCTGCAATGCAGCAGCCCGGTCTGTTTCCTTGATCTTCAATGTTCTGAGTCCGCGGCATAAGGCAGGAATACCCTTCGCGGTGGCTACCACCGCCATTGTTTGCGCTATATCCGGACAATCAATGAAATCAAACCCGAAGCGGTCTGCGTTCACAGGGATGCGGTTAAGACGTATACCACCCTCGGGAAGAAACTGGGTGCTGACACCGAAAAACTGAAACAGATGGGGAAGAATGCTATCACCCTGCAGTCTCCCTTCCTTCAATCCCAGCAAGGTGATATCCGCCTCCTCTGCAAATGAAGCGATGGCATACCAATACGAGGCCGCACTCCAATCTGCTTCGATCTCATATTCAGAGATCGTTCCTTCCTCGTTGAACGGATAATATTTCTGGGGACTCACCGAAAGCACGTTTTCGTGCCAGTTCCCGAACACACCAAAACGCTCCATCAACTTAAGGGTCATATTAATGTAAGGCCTGCTGGCCACCTCTCCTTCAAAATGTATCACCAAACCTACCGGTAAAACGGGCGCTATCATTAGCAATGCTGAAATGTATTGACTGCTGATACTTCCATTCACCGTTACCGCGCCGCCCCTGAGGTCAGCTCCTGTGATACGGATGGGAGGATATCCCTCCTTTTCCAGACACTCTATTTTTGCTCCCAGCTCCTGCAGTGCCCTGATAAGCACCGCGAGCGGTCGTTTATGCATTCGCTCGGATCCGTGTAATTCACGAATACCCTGCACTACCGAAAAATAGGCGGTAAGAAAGCGCATGGTAGTTCCGGCCGCACCCACATCATATATCCTCTCCCCCCCGGGAAGTGCAGCGCCGTCGGTGGTCAGGATATGAAGCAGCACCTGAGTGTCCTGCGATTCAGAAAGATTATGAATGGTGAAAGGAGGTTGACAAAACTGGCGGATGATAAGCGCACGGTTACTCTCGCTCTTGGAAGCCGGCAAGGTAAACGTGCCTTTGATAATCTTACTTTCTCTGCTTATCCTGTATACCATCAGCTCAAACGCCCAACGTGTCGCGGTAATAACGGAAGGATTCTTTGACCATGGCAGCAGTGCATTTTACATCTGCCACCGGATTTCCGATCTCCTTCAGAAGCACGAAACGGTACTGACCGTCAACATTCTTTTTATCGTGCAGCATAAGCTCCAACACCCTGTGCTCATCAAATTTATTGAAATTCCGCAACTTATAAATGCCTGATATCCTGTCTGTTATAAAACTCAGACTTTTCCTGTCCAGGCCGGTTCTTCGACTGGAGATGTATGCGGCACAAATCATACCGGCCGCTACTGCTTCACCGTGGAGCAATTCTGCGGTATCGGATTCCAGCGAAAAGCTTTCAAGGGCATGTCCGACCGTATGTCCGAAATTGAGAAACTTCCGCGGACCCTGCTCTTTGGGATCCTTTTTTACGACCGCTGCTTTAATCTGAACAGAACGGCGTATGGTTGTTTCGTCCAGGCTTCCGAGCGGATCCGAAGACGAACATGTATTGAAATATTCTGCGTCTGCAATAAGTCCGTGTTTGAGGATTTCTGCATATCCAGAAAGGATCTGCCGGTGCGGTAATGTGGAAAGATAAGATGAATCGATCAGCACCATTGCAGGATCGCGAAATGTACCCACGAGATTTTTGAGCGGACCCAGGTCGATCCCGAGCTTTCCTCCCACGGACGCATCCACCTGAGCAAGGAGCGTGGTAGGAACCTGGATAAAATCAATTCCGCGCATATAGGTTGAAGCAACAAAGCCTCCCATATCCCCGATCACACCTCCACCGAGATTGATCAGCAATGATTTGCGATCGGCACCCATGTCCGAAAGCGTGTGCCACAACTGACGGGTAATATCAATGTTCTTATTTTTCTCTCCACTTCCGATTTCAATGAATTCGGCACCTGCAATGGCCGGAAGATGAGCGATGAATCGCGGAAGACAGTGATCGTGACTGTTTTCATCGAGCAATAAAAATATCCTCGAGTATTTTTTACTTCGTAATACTTGTTTTAGAAGGGAATATCCCGTTTTCCCGAATCCAACGGAATAAGTACCCGTTCTGATCCATTTCGTACCTGAAGCCATGAGACAAAGTAACGAACATCCCGGCAGGATAGCGAATATTCCCGTGAATTCTCATTCCCTTTTCTCCGGGCAGGAAAGGAAACAGCAAACCCCGGCCATAAGGCGCGGGGCTTGCTGTAGTGTATATTATTACCTGTTACCTGACGATCTCAACACGTCGTGTAGTAACACCAGTGGGTGTTGCAATGCTGAGAAGATATATCCCTGCCGGAACCGCACTTACATCCCAGCCGAGGTGATTCATGCCCTTTACCAGTTCATGAACCTCCCCGAGCACAGTCTGTCCGATCGCATTGAATAAAGAAAGTGCAATGGTTGTTTCCGTGTTCAGTTGAAGGTCCATCTGAATGAATCCATTGTTGGGATTGGGATAGAAATTCCAGGCGGCCACTTCTCCGGCTTCATTTAGCCCGAGGCAACTATTTACGGTGATGGTTTGTGTAGCGGTTCCGCTGCAGTTATTCGTATCTGTATAGGTGTAAGTGATCGTATGTGTACCAATTCCTGCAGCAGCCGGATTAAACTGTCCGCTGCTCACGCCCGGGCCGCTGTACGTTCCGCCGGAAGGAGTTCCGCCGGTGAGTACAAATGCCGGAGCGGTACTGCAAACAGTGCTCAGCGGAGCAAAGGTTACGTTAGGTCCTCCGATGATGGCCGTTACCGGTGTACGGGGTGAGGTACAAGGTTGTGGGGCAATCGTCCAGTCGTAGAAATAATAATAATATCCACCGCCGGCTGAGGCACCGGTTATACTGACAAGTCCGCTCAGTGTATAAGGGTAAGTTGCTCCGGCGTTGTTCCTGTAAAGGTTCATATTTGTACCGCCCAGCCGGTATCCGGTTCCCGGGTTAAGCGGTATGTTGAGGTTGACCGTGGAATTACCGTTTGGTATATTCACAACATAGGTATTGATCACATTTCCGGCATTATCCCACAGCGTGATTGTCCTGTTACCCGCTGTACTCGAATAAACATATGCTGATAGAAGCGTACAGGGCTGCAACACATTAAAAATCTCATATTGCGGCGTACCGCTGTTGTGGTTTCCGCCTCCGCCGAAGGTGTTATTCAGCGGTCCAACGTTTCCGTTTGGCTGACTCACCTGATTCTCCACGTAGTAAGTTGTAGTTGAACTTAACGAAGGGGTGGTATAGGAGGTGCCGCTATTAACCGGTGTGCCGGCCGTTGGAACCGTATACCAAACCATGGTTCCTGAACCGGTAGCATTCAGGGTAACAGAAGCAGGCGAGGTGCAGCTTACTGCGCCGGTTGTTAGCGGTGCAGCCGGAGGATTAACATTAATATAGGAAGTTTGGGTAGTGGCGGAAGATCCGCAACCACCGGTCACACTCAATTGCACCGTGTAAACGCCGGGTGCGGTATAGGTATGCGAGGGTGTCCAGGAATTGCTTGTTCCTGAATCTCCGAAATCCCAGGAAGCCTGATTGGCATTCTGGGAAGTATTTGAGAAGTTAATCGTAACCGGCACTGTACAGGAAGTGGTTGTACTTGCAGAAAAAGCGGAAGTTACCGTGGGGGTGGTCCATGCATTTCCGACATTGCAGGCAAACCAGGCATTGGTTGTTGAGATGTGCTGCTGGGAACAGGAACCGAATAGATCCTGTGCCGACTGAATAGCAAACGTTCTGGCATCGGCATACTGGGAAGTGGAGACAAGGTATACGGCATTGTTCCTGTAGGCGATCTGGCGGGCATCGTTCATCCCAATACCAGTGACGTTATAATTATCTCCCACCTCGTTGGTGCCTGTTCCGCCTGTTGTAAGCAGGTAGTACCAGAAATTTTGCACCCCTGAGTTCGTATGAACCCCTCCGTTATCTGCGCTGCCTGTATACCAGTTCGTTCCCTGATAACAATCCGGATCTCCGTAGGCATTTGGGTTACTCATGCTTCGCAGTGCACCGGGTTGAGTATACACAATCTCCGACCCGATCAACCAGTCGCAGTCGCTCGGCTTTTTCCAAAACTCAATGGTGGTACCGAAGATATCCGAAAACGACTCATTCAAGGCGCCGGACTCATAAGAATAGTCCAGGTTAGATGAAAATTCAGTCACACCGTGCGTAAACTCATGCCCACAAACATCAATGGCGGTGAGCGGAGTAAATCCTCCGGGGGCATTGGATCCGTCTCCGTAGGTCATTTCTGATCCGTTCCAAAATGCATTGTTATAATTCGTGGAATAATGAACATACGAACGCATCAGCATTCCGTTATTATCCAAACCGTTCCGGTTGTGTATCTGTACATAATAGTCGTAGGTTGACTCCGCCCCCCAATGCGCATCGAATGCCGCATCATCCATATTCGTAGTGGTTGTCCAGTTATTATCGGTATCCGTAAAGTCGACCGCGTTACCGTAATTGGTTCCGTTATTCAGGTCGTAGGTTTCAACACCTAATCCTCTGCCGGTTTCACGCAGGCGATAGGCGCTCGGACCTGTCTGATCTGCCACAATATTCTGCGTTCCGCTGTAGCGGGTGTTAGCCGTTCCGTTAACATCAGCATGACAAATACGGTCGAGTTCATAAATAATATCGCCGCTTACCGCATCCACAAATATCCAGCGCCGGCTCATCGGTTCATGCGCGTAAATATCGAAGCGGTAGGCCAGCCGCATATCCCGCTTAGTGTAATCTCCCTTCACTGCGATATACTCCAGCGTAGCTTTCGGAAAGTAGGATGCACTGGCATCTTTTTTTACCATTTTGATAAAATTCTCCTCCGACTCCACCTGCCATTTATAACTATCCGCACCAATGTATTCGAGCGCCTTCTGTAGTGCCGCGGTCTCCGGGATTCCCGGTGTTCCGGCCGCCTGAATATTTTCAATAAAAAATCCATTCATAGAAACCACCTGGCCGTTGCGGCTGTGAAGGATATAGATTCCATCCTTTACTTTATATCCCTTATGATACTGCTGGTACCTGTAATGCTGGTACCCCAGATGATCTTCCTCCACACGGATCAGTTGCAACTGATCATCGGAAGATATTTTCAGCAGACTGGCGGCCCGGGTGAAAGCGTTTTCCACATTGATTTCTGCACCGGGGCTCATCACAATAAAGGAGGGCACCGTGGAGAAATTGTTATACCAGTGGGAACGGCTGCCTGGCATTTGTTGCTCGGCATCTCCTCCTGATACTGTTCGCTCTTCTGAGAATACGCAAAGAGCAAAAACAGAAAAGGTCAAAGTAAGGGATAGATTCCTGGTCATGGTTCTTGGTTTGGTTCCGCAATATAAGAAGGGGCTGATGCAATGTCAATATTATATCGACGAAAGCAGCTATTTTTTCGACGAATTGTTTTTCTGTGCTTTGATTATATTTGAGCGTATGAGTGTCCGTCACTTATTGTTCTTCTCTGTAATGCTGCTCTCCGGATATATAAATGCCTTGGACCATGGGTTCATTGCCAATGCAGGTCAGGTCAGAGACCAACAGGGATTTCCCAACCCTTCTGCTTTATACATACTCCCATTGAAGGGCATGAACATCGTTTTAAAGAGTAACGGATTTGATTACGAAATTTATCAGACTGGATGGGAAGGAGGCTACACAGGGAAAGCTGATCCGGGGCGACTGAAGGATATCCAAACATCAGTTCATCGCGTAGAAATCCGGTTTGCCGGCATGAATAGCTCCATTTCTCCGGAACCGGAGGGGAAGCAGGACTTTTACCTCAACTATTACAACGAACTGGGCAACTTTTCATACGTTCCGGTTTACAGGAAAATTATTTACCGGAACATCTATCCTTTTACTGACATTGTTTTCATGTATGATGAAAAGGCCGGGGGGTTTAAGTATGATATTCATCTCCGCCCCGGTGCTGATCCCAACCGGCTCCGCTTCGTCATCCGCGGTGCCGGAGATATCCGACTGAAAGCGGAGGTGCTAGAAGTAAATACACCGGCAGGGGCCGTTAATGAGCATATTCCAAACAGCTATTTCACCAACGCTCCGGAGCTTCCTGTACCTGTTTCTTACCGGCTATCGGGAGATACACTTCACTACCGCTGTCCTGATATAATCAATCAAACGCTTGTGATAGACCCGGCTTCCAGGCGCCTTTGGGGAACATATTACGGAGATGCCGGGGTGGAGTACGGGCAAGATGTGACTACGGATATTTCCGGCAACTCTTACCTGACCGGTTATACATTATCCAATACGAACATCGCCACAACAGGGGCCTACCAAACCACACTGGCCGGGAGCTTCGACGCATTTATTGTAAAATTCAACGCTGCAGGTGTTCGGCAGTGGGGGACTTATTTTGGAGGCAACAGTGTGGAGGCATCTTATGCGATCACCATTTCCAACACCGGTGCTATCTACATCGCCGGCGATTCCTTTTCCACTTCGGGGGTTGCAAGCACCGGTGCCCACCAGACAGTGTACGGAGGCGGCATTGACGATGCGTTTCTGGCCCGGTTCGACGCGAACGGTCAGCGCATATGGAGCACCTATTATGGAGGAATACTGCATGATATTTCCTATACGCTCACTACCGATCCGAACGGAAACGCAATTCTTGGAGGTCATTCCGAGAGTCCGAACGACATCGCTACAACCGGAAGTTTTATGGACACCTACGCCGGCGGCTTTGATATTTTTATCGTAAAATTCGATCCGAACGGCGTGCGTCTGTGGGGAAGCTATTACGGAGATTTCGCGGACGAAGAATCCTGGGCCGTTGCATGCGATAATGCGGGCAACATTTATTGCACGGGATTTACTGCTTCAAACTCCAATTTCTCCACCACAGGTATTCACCAACCGGTTCACGGGGGCGGCACCAATGATGCTTATCTGTTTAAAATGAATTCCTCCGGTACATCTGTTTCATGGTGTACTTATTATGGTGGCAGCGGGCTTGAGGTAGGTACGGGAATTGTTGTCTTTCCCGGCAATGAGATTCTCCTCTGCGGAAATACTGCCAGCCCGAATGGAATTGCCTCCAATGCAGCCTATCAGCTGTTGCCCGGTAGCGCAGACGATGCCTTTCTCGTTCGCTTTGATCCGGCAGGCAACAGAGTATGGGGAACCTATTTCGGAGGAAATGATGTGGACTATTTCGACGGCATGGTAAGAGACATTGCGGGAAATATCCTGCTTTGTGGTTCTACTCTCAGTACGAATCAGATCGCTACACCGGGAGCATGGCAGGCTGCACTGAATACAATTAACAACTACGATGCAATGCTTGTACGGTTCTCTTTAAACGGACAATTCCTCGCCGGCACTTATTACGGCGGGAGTTCAAACGACAACGGTTACGGTATTGGTACGGATGGAAACGGCGCTGTCTATATTGCGGGAACCACCACAAGTGCTGACAGCATTGCGAGTACCGGCTCACACATGAGTGCTTACTCCGGTGTACAAGATGCTTTTCTTGCCCGCTTCTGCATGCTACCTGTTCCGGAGATCACTCCTTCCGGCACTACCCTTATCTGTGTAGGTGACAGCATCTCGCTAAGTGCCAACAATGGTCCGTATTCCTACCTTTGGAACAGCGGCAGCACAACTGTTACACTTCCGGTAGATGACACTACCTCTGCAGGAACTTATCTTTTTTATTATGCGCTTTCAGATCCACTCGGGTGTGTTGCCTGGTCCGACACAGCCACCATTATTGTTGACTACTGCAGCGCAGTGGAGGAATTTAACACGTGTGAAACAAAAACCGGAGAGGGAATGCACCTTATTTTCTGCGAACCTGCTGAACGCACCATTCTTCTGTTTAATGCGGGAGGCCAACTACTTGGATCCTTTCTCTGTACGGACAACTACTTTAGTTTCCCCGAACATCACCCGGCAGGGATCTACCTCCTGCAAATCACTGAAGAGAAGCAGTGCCGCACTCTAAAAGTACTGGTGCGCTAGCGAATCACGGAAACGTGACCTACGAATTTGTGCTTCTGACCTTTATAGTCATGGATATTTACCCTCCAGACATATACATCTTCCTGCACCAGCTCTCCCTTCCCACCTTGTACTTTACCGTCCCAGGGTTTATTCCAAATTTGTGAGTAGAAAATCACCTTTCCCCACCTGTCGAAAATCCACAATTCATAGGTGTCTCTGTCCCACCCTTCTCCAACCGGGAGGAATCCATCATTTGTACCATTACCATCCGGTGTAAATGCGTTGGGGGCATAGAACGTAAAGTCAGGTTCAACTTTGATACAGTGGGTAATGGAATCCCGGCATCCCTGAACAGAAGTCACGATTTGCTGAATACAATACGTGCCGGTATCAGTGTATAAATGACAGGGATTCGGAAGGGTAGAAGTATTATTATTGTCATTGGGCGCTCCGAAATCCCACAAATAAGTGGAGGCGTTAACAGCAGTGCTGGAAAAACACACTTCCGGATTCAGAATTGAAACAGAAGACGCAGATGGAGTGAATCCTGCGATCGGATCAGTAAGCACCGTTACGCTGGAAACAGTGGCTGCGCCTACACATCCGTTATTATCAGTAACAGTCAGAACTACATCGTAGGTTCCCGGAACAGCCCAGCATATCTGTCCGGTTGTTGAACCGGTAGCCGATGCCGGAGTTCCACCTGAGAAATTCCAGCTCCATGCCGTTGCATTCGGAGTCAGATCTGTAAACGATGTGCAAAAAGGTGCGCATCCCGAGTCCGGTGGAAAGCTGACAGGCACAGGAAGCGGGTTAACTGTAAGCGTCACCGTTGCAGTAGCCGTTGGGGTGTTGCAGTTATCACTCACCACCACCGTATAGGTGGTAGTACTCGTAGGACTTACTGACACAGGATTTCCAGTCTGGTTGATGGGAAGCCACTGGTAACTGTATCCCGTTCCGCTTCCTCCGCTTCCCATAGCAGTGAGACTGGCGGAGGAGCCTATACAAATGGGATTGGGTGCCACAGATGCGCTGACAGAAAGGGGTGCGTTAACGGATACTGTTGCCGTTTGCGGTCCTGCCGTGCAACCGTTCGCATCCGTTACTGTTACCGTATAAGATGTAGTAACCGTTGGACAAACTGTAGGACCTGCCGGACTCCACACCACTGTGTAAGCCGGCGTACCTCCGGTGACTGTAGAGGTAAGTGTAACACATTGTCCTATGCAAATGGTTGCAGGGTTCGAAGTGGATATGGTCAGCTGTGGTGGTTGAGTGATAATGCATGTAGCAGTAGAGATACAGCCTGAAGCATCCGTAACTGTTACAGAATAGGTGCCCGCGCACAATCCGGTTGCGGTTTGTGCATTTCCGCCGCTCGGGGCCCACGCATAAGAATACGGACCAATCCCTCCTGTGGCCTGTGCATCCGCGGTTCCGGTACAAAGTCCGAAGCACAAGGGGTTAACGGTAGTAGGGATGCTTGCAATAACGCCCGGTGCTAACGGCACAGTAGCGCAAACACTCATCGTACAACCATTGGCATCTGTGATAGTAACACAATACTGTCCGGGAGTCAGATTGGTGGCACAGGCCGCGGTCTGACCCGATGGCGACCAGAGATAAGTATAAGGACCCACACCGCCGGTGGCATTCACACATGCCCCTCCGTCCGGAAGATTACAATGGGAAGTATCCACCGTAGTAGTGGCTGCGAGTGGCGCCGGCTGGGAAACAATTGCGGTATCCGTGATGGTACAGCCGTTCGCATCGGTAACAATGATCGTATAAGTACCCGCACATAATCCGGTTGCGGAAGCATTTGTTCCACCGGATGGTGTCCAGTTGTAAGTGTATGGAAGAGTGCCGCCTGCCGGAATAGTAACAGCCTGACCGTTACAGGAACCATTGCATAGCGCTGCAAAACCGGCAGTCGTAATTGAGAGTGCTGTTGGTTGAGTTATCACAACCGTGGCAGAAGCTGTGCATCCATTCGCATCGGTAACCGTAACAGTATATGTTCCGGCCGTAAGCCCTGTTGCGTTTTGTCCGTTTCCTCCTGAGGGGGTCCAGGCGTAGGTATAACCGGGTGTACCACCTGAAGGCGTTGACGATGCACTTCCATTATTCCCGCCGAAACAATTTACGTTACCTGTATTGGCTGCGGTTAGCGTCAACTGTGGCGGTTGGGAAATAGTAATTGTTGTGCTGGTGACACATCCGTTTGCATCGGTTACTGTTACTGTATAATTGCCGGCGGTGAGACCTGTGGCATTTGCCGTATTCCCTCCGGACGGTGACCACAAATAAGTGTAAGCCGGTGTTCCCCCTGTTACAGTCACTGAAGCTGATCCGTTGTTACCACCGAAACAACTCACGTTGGCGGAGGCCGAAATAACCGAGGACGGCGCCCCGGCTGAAGGAACGGTTACGTTTGCTGAAATGGTACATCCATTTGCATCCGTAACGATGACCGTGTAGTTGCCGGCCATTAGACCTGTGGCGCTTGCGTTTGTACCACCGGAAGGTGACCAGAGATAAGAATATGCAGGAGTGCCTCCGGATACTGTGACACTGGCCGAACCGTTGGGTTGTCCGCAGGTACTTTGCTGGAAGGAAGTGCTCGCCGAAAGTGCGGTTGGTTGCGTGATCGTAAACACTGCTGTGGATGTACAATTCGTAGAGTTAGTAATGGTTACAGTATAATTTCCGGCACATAGTCCGGTAGCCGTTGGACCATTACCTCCCGAAGGCGTCCATACATAGGTGAATGGCGGACCGCCTGATGCATTCACCGTGGCTGTTCCAGTGCATTGTCCGTTACAAAGAATATTTGTCTGTGATTGTGTAGAACTGGGGGGCGGACTTACAGTAACACAAACCGGGTTCGACACAACGGAACCGCAACCTGTGACCACAGCCTGAAAACATGTACTTGTCATCAGAGGGCCGGTTACATAAGGTGTGGTAGTGGCCGAAGGAATATTGGTCCATGGTCCTGTTGAAGTCGGTCCTGACTGCCATTGAATGGTTCCGGTGTAGCCTGTCAGCGTCAAAGTTACAGGCGTTCCTGCACAGATAGGATTCGGAGTTACTGAAGCGGTGCCTGCCACCGGAGGAACTGCCGTGGTGATGGTGATGGTGTTGGAAGCCGTCCAGCATCCGAGCGGACCGCCGGTAACCACACAGGTATAAGTTGTGGTAGCAGTTGGAGAAGCAACGGGATTCGCAATCGCAGGATTACTCAGCGATGCGGAAGGAGTCCAGGAATACGTAGGCGTAGAACCTCCGCAGGAATTATTAATGGTGCAGTTAAGCTGGGAAGTTTGTGGTGTACATATTGAGGTAGGACTACCAGAAAGTGTGATCGTAGGCTGAACAAAGGTGCCCGGTGTTGTGAATGTGAACGTTGCCGTCCACCCGCTGAAGGTAGCAGCCGGCCACATCTCGCGTGCCCGGAATTTATACACTGTACCAGGACAAAGCGTTGAAATATTTATAGACTGTTGAGGTAATGCCCAGGGAGTTGTTGTTTTTGTGTACGCAGCGGTAGTAAAAAATGGTCCAACGCCGGTAAAGTTCCCCGTATTACATACAATTTCTACCTGAATGTTGTAGGTACAATTGTATATCGTGTTGCTGGACCAGTTCAGCAGCAGGTTGGGTCCGGAAATGCTTTGACTCAGTAGAGTCGGTACATTGAGGGGTGAACAAGCCTCTGCTGTACGGCTCGAGAATAAAAAAATAATGCTCAGCAGACCTAATACGATACTCTTCCTCATCTTTGGAACAATTAAGGACTCCTTGTATGTCAGACCCGTAAACTTCCTCAGCGGTTGCAGGGCAATAGAGAATGATAATAAAATTAAATGGCACCAAATAAATATATTTATTTGATTATCAATAAATTATAAATACGCAGATCGTTGGTGAGCCAATGCAGGTTACTTTTGACACTTCTGCGGGCGTGGTGAAATTGGTAGACATACCAGACTTAGGATCTGGCGCCGCAAGGCATGGGGGTTCGAGTCCCTCCGCCCGCACAATAAATATATCCGACGAGAAGCATAAACTGGGTCAACTACCTGACCGGTTCTTTTGCGTGGCTGGTAAACTGAAAGATGGGAGATGGTAAAGCGACTGCTATTTCTGCTGTTTATTTTTTCTGTATCCGCAGGCATTTTCAGGGCGCAGTCCCCTACCAGCAGTTGCACGATTCCATCCGTTAAGCAGGATTCCATCCTTTCTTTTGCCTACCTCTATCTTGGAGTACCGTACAAATATGCAGGTACGAGTCCGAAGGGTTTCGACTGTTCCGGCTTTGTGTATTTCGTTTTCCGTCATTATGCCATCGATTTACCCAGGACTTCACGCGACATGGGGAGGGCAGGGATAGAAGTACCGATTGATTCCTGTCGTGCGGGCGACATTATTCTGTTCAAGGGAACCAATGCACGGAGTAAGGGGATCGGACATGCAGGCATTGTAACCTGGAGCGACGGGAAAGATGTTCAGTTTATTCACTCCTCTTCTAATAAAAAGAGAGGGGGAGTTATACTGAGTTGTTTCAGTGACTCCCCCTATTACGAGAAACGATTTATTAAGGTAGTTCGGGTTTTACCCTGATCTATTCTATAACAATTTTACCACTCTTCTTTTTATTTCCTGAGATCAGGCTGTAAGAATAGATACCAGCACTGAGGTTACTGCCATCAATCTTTATTCTGGAATCTGCTGTAATCACGGGTATTTCCAGTGTGTAAACCACACGTCCCATCACATCCATCATCCGCAGTGTGGTCATTTCACTTACCGCTTCTTTAAATTCAAAATGGATCACATCCTGTGCCGGATTGGGAAACACCTGAACACCGCTGAGTACGGAATATTCATCTATTCCCACCAGTGTTACGTTAATACAAGTGGTATCGTTATTTGCATTAACGTCCGTGTTCTTCGATGTCCAGCAGCAGAGCACATCGCTTCCGCTGTAAGGCGGAGTGAGCAATGTTGTAAACGTAAACAGAACAGAATCACCCGGAGGAATGGCAGGGCCCGTATAGGCCTGCGTAGTTGGCATTCCGGACATTCCCAGTTTGTAATTCACGTTTATAAAATAGTTATCGGGCTGCGTGCCGAAGTTCTTAATCCAGCAACTCACCTGAGTAGGCGAAGAAAGCGTTGCGTTATTGAGCGGGCTTTGAATTTTGCACACTCCCACATCCTCCGGAACCGCTTTCATATAATCGGTCCCGATAAAGAAATCAGCATTATCCATATCCCGGTAATCCGACCAGATATTAGCAAATACCTCGTAGGAATTCATGGAAATGGGAAGTGTCCAGTCTTCTGCGATCGATGCACCTACACCGGCCATATCCCAGTTTACGTAGAAACCTCCGCTGGAGATTACAATATTGGACGAAACGGGAACAACAGTAACCTGCGGACTCGGAGCCACATTGGATGTAAGTACCGGTACAGAGTCCAGCAAGGTTCCGGGTGTTCCACCGGGGCCATTATCATCATAAATTTTGGCGATAAACGTATAGTTGCCGGAGGTGGTAGTGCCAGCGATCACATAATTGGTATTCACGATACGTGCCGGATACGTTGGCGGCTTAAAGTACATTCCAACCCCACCCGATCCGCCGTTCCATGAGATGGAATTGCTCATCATATTCGTATGGTTGGCGGTATAACACAAACGGATATTTGTTTGCGTAGTGTCCACAGTGACCAACTCCGACATCACACTATCGTTGGCAGGAATCGTGTCACCCAAAACTTTAATCACATTTTTGTAAGTACCGGGGCCGGAGGGCGGGAATGGGCTGGAATGCGTGAGCGTAGTATCATCCCCGCTGATCAGTGTTCCCACCGTTCCGCTATTACTTACAATAAGGATGTTGTTCACGGTTCGGACTGTTTCCAGATAATTCAGGTTATTCTGGGTTACGTTACCGGTATTCTTAATATTCGACTTCAGAACATAGGGGTTTCCGTTTGCTGGAACAAAAATGCCCCGGTTCCTGTTATTGTCATTCCACATGGCTCCTGCATCCGCCACGTTCATAGGATTATTAGGATAATAATATTTCAATGTATAATTCGTAATCGGAACCGTGGCGGTTGGAAGTGGGAACAAACCCATATTTCCCACCGCATTCTCCATTCCACTGGAGAGGTTACTCTGAGAACTTCCCGCACAGTTCTGGAAATTCACAATAATAGAAGAATCGGTACGATCAAGAATGATCTGAAAGGAATTGCTGCCGGTATAGCCAGGATTTCCCGGTGCCCAGAAAGGAACATTCACGAAGGAAATACAAAAAGAATCCACCCCGGTATAATAGTAGACCTTTCCCGGATTTGCCGTTCCCAGAAAATTGAGATCGGCCATTAAACCTCCGATGAAGTCGTTCACCCCGGAAGGAGAAACAGTAGTGGGAAAGGGAGCTGCGATATTGCCGGGACCAAAGGAGATATAACCATTCGAACCGATCCAGCATTTATCCACCGTATACCAGTAATAGGTGAAAGGGCCGCCCAGGGGCTTGGGGCCGATAAAATTATCATCACCGAAACCACTCAGCTGGCTTCCGATCTGTGTAATATCCCACCAGGCGTAGCTCGGGCCTCCGGGTTCATTGCTGTCCTTCCAAATATATCCGAATGCGTCCGGACCACCCTGATTAGCCTGAGTGCTTGAAAATAAAACAGTTGTAATAAATAAAAGCGATAGAACGTTTTTCATTTTTTAAGTTTTTTACAGGGAACCAAATTAGACTATTTTCACGAACCGGCAAAGATGAATTTCCTGGCACATTTATATTTATCCCGTCACGATGATCAGTTAATGGTGGGAAACTTCATTGCCGATTCGGTAAAAGGCCGGGGCTGGGAGAAATTTGAGCCAGGGATCTCTGACGGTATACTCATGCACCGCAAGATCGATGACTACACCGACCGGCATCCCGTATTCCGGGAGTCCACTGTTCTACTCCGGCCTCACTTTGGAAAGTTTGCCGGCGTAGTTACGGATATATATTATGATCACTTTCTGGCCAAACATTACAAACACTATTCGGGAGAGTCGCTGGTGGAATTCACGGAGAGGGTGCATTTGCTTCTCCGTTCCCGGGAACACATCATGCCGGAACGCTCCCGTTTGTTTTTTCAGTATATGCAGAGCCGTAATATTCCGCTTCCCTATGCTGAGCTGGAGGGTATTTCCATGGTTCTTCGCGGAATGAGCCGCAGATCAGTCACACCAAACAGAATGCATGAAGGAAAGGCTGTTCTGGAACTTCACTACGCGGCGCTGGAAGAGCAGTTCTCGCGGTTCTTCCCTGATGCCATCAGAGCATTCGCTCCGTGAAGCGCAGTGCGGCGAAGGAAAAGAACGGTGCTGCCAGTACGTCAATAGAATAATGTACATGCTGTAACACCAGTAATGTGCCCACTCCTGCGGTTACAGACATAAAAACGATTTTAGCCAGACGATGGTGAACGAGCATTGAAAACAGAAACAAGGTGGCCACATGTCCGGAGAAAAAAAGATCTTTTGTAATCACCTGCCCCCGGTAAGCCGTTGCTTCCAGCACAACATCTCTTAACTCAATAAATCCCGAAGGAGGCTCGAGAGGAACCAGAAACATGGTTACGGCCCTTAAGAATAACAGTGCGGTAAAGGAAAACACAAAGCGATTCATCAGTGAGGGATACACACTGAGATAGATCAATCCGGCAAAAACCGGCAGGTAGGTTGCAATCTGAATCGGAGAGCAAAGGTGGAACGGGCCGATCCGCGCGATCACGGGGTCATTGATAATATAACCGGTGCGCTGCTGGATAAAATCAAGAAAAAAGGAGAAAGCCGTACCCACAAAAATCAGCAGCAGCACTCCAAAGGCGAATTGCCTGCGAAAACGCGGCATTCTGAGGGATTCCTTCCAGCGCGACAGGATGAAGACTAACATGCGGACGGTTCAAATGTATAAAAATCAGAGACTCATCATCTCCTTGAGCCTGGCTGCCTGACGTCTCGATATCTCCACCTTCTCCCCGCCTCCCTTCAGTTTCACCAGTAATCCGCCGTTGTACCAGTTCTCCATATTTTCAACCCATTTGAGGTTGATGATATGTTTCCGGCTCGCACGAAAGAAAACACGAGCGTTCAGCTTTTCATCCAGGTTGTTCAGTGAACGCAGTATGAGCGGCCGGTGCTCCCCGAAGAACAGTCGTACATAATTCCCTTCTGACTCGAATAAACGAATTTCTGACAGCCGGACGAACCAGCACCTGTCGCCGTCTTTGACAAATACCTGATCCTCCTCCGTCAATGACTGCTCGATATTGACCGGAGTTTCTACCGTTCCGCCTATCCTTTCCAGGGCTTTTCGTACGGATTCGGCCAGCCGCTGCGGTTGTACAGGTTTCAGGAGATAATCAAGCGCATTGACCTCAAAAGCACGTATGGCATATTCATCATAGGCGCTGACAAAGATAACCTCCGGGGCATGATCGAGCGATCGTAACAATTCAAATCCGTTCTTTCCTGGCATCTGAATATCCAGGAACAATAAATCCGGCCGCTTGGCTTCAATTTCCCGAACCGCCTCTTCCGCGTTCGTGCACTCCCCCACTACCTCCACCTCCGTCAATGCGGTTAGCAGTTTGCGAAGTTCCTGTCTGGCAAGACGCTCATCGTCTACAATCAATGCTCTGGCTACTTTCATATGGCTTGTATTAGGTCACTGTTACATCCGGAATGGTGACTGTGCATTCTACCGTACCAGTGGCCGCATTTTCGCGAATATCGAATTTTCCCCTGCTGCCGTAGAGCAAATGCAGCCGCTGCTCTGTACTCTTAATCCCGAACCCCGTTCCCTCGGATTTACCGTTCATCGTACCGCTGTTCACAATCAGTATCTCCAGCATTCCGTTGCACACTGTGGTCTTCAGCTTTAACTCTCCTCCTCCGGGAAGGCGGGATATTCCATGCTTGATCCCGTTTTCAACCAGCGTTTGCAGCATGAGCGGCGGCACTTCAAATTTTTCTGATCCGGGACCGATCTCGTAGCTTACACGCAACCGCTCTTCGAACCGGGTTAACTCCAAAGAAAGATAATCCTTCACAATAGTCATCTCCTCGGCAAAGGAAATAACCTTTTTCTTCCCCATTAAAAGTGTCAGGCGGAGAATATTCGAAAGCTGGGTAATACTGTTTTTGGCTTTCTCCGGGTCTTCGTCAACCAGTGCCCGGATACTATTCATTGAGTTAAAGATAAAATGCGGATTGAGTTGTGATTTCAGTTTGTTCAGTTCGATCTCGTTGATGGAGGCAGCCCACTGCAGCTTCTCGATTTCGGCTTTCCGGTAGTTCTCAAAATAATGCACAAGGAAATAAATCAACGTCCAGAAAATAAAAACGAAGGTGAGATTGATCACATTTACAATCACAGGAAAGGGGTCCATTCCGGAAGGACTGAAATTTTTCCATCCGAACAGATCTTCCAGAAACATCTGGGAGATAATAAGTGCCGAGGAAAAGAGCACAGTTGCCGCAACAATAACAGGAACCAGAAGGAGGCGGTTCATCCGCAAAAGATCTGCCTTAATTATCAGCCCGCGGTAAAGGTGTGAAAACAGCAATCCCAAAATCAGCAAAAGAAGGTAACTGCCAAATTGCGGCGGCCGGCGGATATTCTCATCCAAACCCAGAAACAATACATTCAGCCCTACAAAAAACAACCAGCCCCCAATCTGGCAAATCCAGTACAGGGTCCGTTTGTTTAGTCCGGAAGTCCTCACTTGACCCCTCCCAACCAGGCCTTGCGGATCCGTTCCCTCTTAGGAGACATATCACGCATTGGAAAGAGGATGTGCTTCTCTGTGATGCGCACCTTGCGGATGGTTGCCTTCAGCTTTACCTTTTTATTTCTTCCGTCTACTTCCCTGCTCACCACCACCTTTAACTTTTTTCCTTCCTTCGCGTTTGTCATATAATCTTCCAGCACGGCCTTCACATTATTCAGAGTGAGTTCGGATTTATTGAAGGAAATCAACTCGTCCCCTTCACGGAAACCAAGCTCCTTACCAAAGTCATCCATTCCCGATGTTCCCATCACAACCAGCTTTCCCGATTGCGGATTGTATCCAATAGACATTCCTCCATAAGAAAAACTTTCCACTGTTACCTCGTCCCTGTAGTCAATGCCCGCCAGGGCGAGTACTTCGGTAAATGGAAGCGGTTTGTTTCCTGCAACATACTTTTTCAGAAAAACGCCGATTTCAGGAAAGGATTTTGATACGATGAGATCGAACAGTTCGTTATCCTTGAATGAACGATCGGCACCGTATTGCTGGCCGAGATCACGCAGGAGGTCTCGCAATGAATACTTCCCGTCTGAGTGATGCAGCAGAAGAATATCAAGACACATGCCGATGAGGGCTCCCTTCTGATAAACATTTGCGTATTCCTTTTCGTATTTAGTGAGTACTTCCAGGCTCATCACAGTGAACGGAAGGGTATCGTTGTAAGACATGGCACCCACCATTTTGTTTCTGATCGTTTCCAGAAACTCATCGGTGGAAATCAGTCCTCCCCTCACCTGTACATGGGAAGCCGCATATTCCGTACATCCCTCATACAGCCACAGGTGCCTGGACATTCGGGGGGCGTTGAAGGAAAAATCCCCGATCTCTTCCGAGTGAATCGTAAGTGGTGTAATGATATGGAAAAACTCATGAGCGGTCACATCTCTGAGCATTTGCTTAATTTCTGTTAGTCTCATTTCGGGGAGGAAGTATACCGAAGAGTAAGAATGTTCCAGTGCACCGCTGGCCCCGGACAACCCTTCCGTTTCCGAGGCAAAGCAGAAAAGAAAAGCATATTTGTTTACAGGGAGTTTTCCGCCGAGGTATTCTTTCTGTGCCATCAGGAGCGGCTTGAGTTCCCCTGCAATCTCTTTTGCTGTGATCTTTTGCCCTGGAGCACGCACGGCGATCAGTACCCGTGCATTACCAACCAGGATTGAGATGGTATCCGGCGGAGCGTAAAAAATAGGTGAGTCAATGAGTTCGTCATAGTTCTTTAGATGAAAAGTATCCGCTTGCTGCGACGAGGTGATGGCATGAATTCCGGTGGCTCCATAGAGAGAAGCGGGCCGGTTCACAATGATCTTATACGGATTGAATTTGTATCCTTCGAAATACCCAAAGAAAGCTCCGTGGTTCAGCAGATAGAATTTACCGGCATCGATTGCAGTTCCTGCAGGTTCAAAAATTGGATTATGCTTCTGCTCTGTATCCCATGTGTCCTCCACCCAATAAGAAATAAGGGAAAGTTTTTCTGCATCCTTGATGATCCAGGTATTGGTATCCGCGCGAGTTACCGGCAGCTCTTTCCCATCTGCCGATAGCGCTTTAAAACCGGAAACGAAACGCCCGAAATTATAGATGGAATAGGTTCCCGGTATAATCTCCGGCATAAAAAACTTCAATTCTTTTCTGCCCAGATCGGGAACTTTAACTTTCACCTCCAGCCGGTCGTTTATGACGTTCGCAAGATCGACCATGTAACGGAACACCGGAGGGGCGGGTGAAAGTACCGTTTGGGAAAATAAGGGAGCCCAGAGGGCGCAAAACAGAAAAAGGATTCGTGTTCTCACTCCGTAAAAGTAGGATTTCTGCCGTAATCCCGGTATGTTCCTTACACCAATGGCTATGGCAGAAGATGGATGGTATAAGTTTATTAAACTACCTGTGTTAGGAATAATCAGGATTTCGAAGGGCGAGGCAGCGTATCTTTGCGCGTGCACTTAAGACCGGCGCTGGTACTTTTACTGATAACGGGGCTCTTCATTGGGATTCCGGCCATGATGACTGCCCAAACGGATACGCTTCCTCCTCAGCCGGCAGACACACTGGAAGAAGAACACGATGAGGAGGAGCCAATCATACCGGTCACCTACAATGAATTGCTGGCACGGCTCGTTCCGGCCTATGACATTTACCAAAGCTGGGATACCGTAAATATCCATCCCTATAAATTTGATATGGGTAAGAATCCTGATTCACTGAAACTCTGTCTCCGGTATGCGGCCTGCGATTATTGTCATCCGTTCAACGGGAAGGTTACTTCCGGTTTCGGATACCGGAGAAGAGGGTATCATTTCGGTGTGGACATTGATCTGAATACGGGAGACACTGTCCGTGCAGCGTTTGAAGGAAGGGTTCGAATTTCCAAAAAAAGCAAAACATACGGCTACGTTGTCATCATCCGGCATAATAACGGACTGGAAACTACCTATGCGCACCTCTCCAAGCTGAAGGTCAGAGCAGACCAGTATGTACAAGCGGGAGAAATGATAGGGCTGGGAGGTAATACCGGGAGATCATACGGAGCGCATCTTCATTTTGAGGTACGGTATAAAGGATACCCGATTGATCCGAATGAGCTGATTGATTTTCAGAAACAGGAAGTGATCCGCGACAGTTTGCTCATTCAGAAAAAACTATTCAAGCCGGTGGCCGATGCCAAGTCTGCAAAATACCATACCATTAAAAAAGGAGACACGTTGAGCAAGATCGCAAAACGCTACGGCACTTCCGTAAAATCACTTTGCAAACTGAACGGTATTTCCACGAAGACCATTTTACGGCCGGGCCGGAGACTGAGGGTACGGTAAAATGATTATTCTTCCCGCCATATAATTCGTCGGGACTGTGGCTCCAGCCAAAACAGTTTCTCCCCCTTTTCCAGCAGAAAATAGTCGCCGTTCTCCTCTACAGATTCATATTCGGCCGGAAGGATTATGCCCGCGTCTGTTTGAAATAAACCCGATCCACCCTCTGCGGTAATAATAAACCATTTTCCGTCCCCTGCAGGATCAATTGTTTCCCATTCCGGATTCAGAAGCCACTTACGTTCCGTGCTGATCAATCCTGCATTCCCGCCTTTCTCTTTCACCGCCTTGAGCAATCCATGAGCCGGTGTAACGGAAAGCTGCACATACTGAAAAGGGATGATGACTTTAGAACGACGGTCGATCACTCCATACTTTCCGTTCTTTTTCGCAAGAAACATTTCCCGCTCTCCCGGCAGCAACACTATTGATTCATAATCGAAGGGAATCACAAACTTTCCTTTTCTGTCAATCATACCTGCCTTGCCTGCTTTCCATGCAACGGCGAGTCCGTTTTTGAATCCGCAGCCCGGCTCCGACGGTTCATATACCGGCTTTACGATCCAGTTCCCTGAAGTGTCCATATAACCGATGTGCGCACTATCGAGCACAGGAAACGAATTTTCTGAGCAGTCGCCGATCTCTTGGAACCGGCAGGGAATAATCTCCTTCCCGTCATATCGGATCACTCCTTTACGTCCGTTTTTCACCACTTTCATATAACGTCCCTCTGAACCGGGCGATATCCCGTCGTACTCCGGCCGCACCACCCATTTACCTTTCATGTCAATCAGGCCCCATTTTCCGTTCTGCTCTGCAGGAGCAGTTCCCATACGGAAACGATCCGTTTTGTCAAATATGAAATCGGCCACGGATGATCCTTTCAGGTCGCAGTATCCGTACTTACCGTCTTTTTTAAGGCAGATAAGTCCTGCATCCGGTTCGGTATAAATTTCCTCATATTCGCAGGGAATGATCTGTTTCCCGGTCAGACTCACTACCCCTGATTTGCCGTTAAGGGTAACCTCTGCCAGGCCATTTGAGAAACTTTCCACTTCGTTGAATACGAGGGGGAATATCACGCGGCCTGTTTTATCAATGAATCCCGCCTTGTCGTCTTTCCCAACGGCCGCCACTGCGCCGGAAAAAGGCTCACACCAATCGTAGATCGGCGGAATCAGCCATACTCCCCCGGAATCCACAAACCCCCATTTGCCGTTTTGCCGCCCCGGAAGCAGTATACGCCTGGAAAGTTCCAGGTCTCTGTTTACATTATCACTGTACGGATAATCCGGAAACACTTTGAGAAAATCGCTGAACGTTTCCGGTTTAAAGTCCTTAGTATACAGTGTGTAAACATTGTACCATGCCTGCTCCACATTCCTGTTCTCGGGATAATTCCGGATAAACAGGTAGTATTCATCAATGGTTCCTCCCAGCGTTGTAAGTCCGAAGATGATATTCTCCGCTTCATCCCGGTGCGGACTTTCCGGGAACCGGGCAATAAAGGACTCATAGCTTTTCAGCTTTCCCGAGGCGGTCCACGCCAGAAAAAGCTTTTCTTCATATAAACGGTCCGACGCGGCCCGGAACACGGAGGAAGGATATTTCTCAGAGAATTCCTTGTAGCCGGCCCAGGAATCTATTTTCTGTGCCGACAGGAATGCCAGGCTGTCCCTTGCCTGAACTGCATCACCGTAGCAAAATGCATCTTCATAACCTGCAATAAAAGAATCAAAAGCATTAACAGTATTCACGGCTCGTGTTCTTGAAAACACCAGCTCATAAATCTCATCTCTGAGCATTTCAAGTTCCCTTCCCTGCAAATTCCATTTTTTGAATTTCTCCGGATGGCGTGCATATTCCGCCGGAAAATATTTCAGCGAAAGGCGTATGTATTTTGTAGCACTGTCGGTCTGATGAAAAGGATTATCCCGCCGGAAATAAATTGTGGCAAGGCCAAAACAAGCCGCTGCAGGTTCCCTTTTCAAAGCGCGGTAGAACAGCTTCTTTGCCTTAAAATAATCATACACGGAGAGGGCATCAAAGGCCTTATCTATACTGCCTGCAAAAAGATCCGCGGACCAAAGTCCGATGAACAAAAGCACTACCCTCATGACGTAAAAGTAACATCATTTGATACCTTTGCTGCATGTCCTTCAGTACCGGCCAGGTCACCTTCGCCATTGCCTTCTTTCTCGTATTTGTCCTTCTGATGGTATGGGCGTACAGAAAGGACCTTAAATCAGTAAAAATGCATTACCGGGGGGTTGTGTATATCTTCCTTGGTATTTTTGCTTTTTTACTGATTTACAGGCTCTTAGCTCATTATTTGCATAGTTAATTATCTATCTTTCCCCAGCTGCGGTTTGGTTGAAACCGGCCAATTTGCTTAATTTTGCAACCGAATTCATGATCCGTCCGATTCATCTTTTCTGTTCTATTGTTCTGCTGGCCGGAATATCTGTGCCGGCGTTCTCCGCAGCTGCATCTACAATTGTGGTGGAGGGTAAGTACCAGAATAAGAATTTATACATTCAGAACAGTGTCTCCAATAGCGGTGTCGGCTTTTGCGCCTATGAGGTGCAGGTGAACGGTCAGGTATCGACAGACGAAGTAAATTCCAGCGCTTTCGAAGTAGATCTATCCCAGTACAATTTGAAATTCGGGGATGATGTGGTAATCAAGATAAAACATAAAGACGGTTGCCTGCCCAAGGTGCTTAACCCGGAGGTGCTGAAACCGAAACCTACGTTCGAGATCATCACATTCACGGCAGCGTCCGACGGAATTGTAAAATGGAAAGCAAAAGGAGAAACGGGATCACTACCGTATATCATTGAGCAATACCGCTGGGGAAAATGGGTGAACGTAGGAGAAGTGCAGGGAAAGGGAATCCCGGGAGAACACGAATATGCGTTTCAGGTAGTGTTGCACAGCGGAGAGAACAAATTTCGACTGAAGCAAGTGGGCCATACAAATCAGCCCAAGGTATCACAAAGCATAACCATTCAGTCCAGCAAGGCAAAATCCACTTACAATTATCAGAAGAGCACTATCACTTTCAGCGACGAGACCCTTTTTGAGGTATATGACTATTACGGAACAATTGTGAAGAAAGGATTCGGGAAGTCGATAGACATGACCAATATTTCCAAAGGAGGCTACTACCTCTGCTACGACAATATCGTAGAGGAATTCAAGAAGAAATAATTCCAGTTATTTTTTCATCACCTCGCGGAGTTCACTGATCATCATGGCCGTGGCACCCCAAACGGTTTCCCCGCAGACATCAAAGTAGGGTGTTTCCACTTCTTTCCCGAGCGTTTTATTGAACCGCCGCATGCTTTTCACATTATCGGAATGCAGTAACACTTTCGCCTCCACATACAGCAGTCCGGCCACTTCTGCCGGGTCAGGCCGGAACGCCGGTGTTTTTTCCGTATATCCGACAAAAGGATGAACATGAAAATTGCTGGGAGGGATATAGAGATCGCTTAATCTTCCGATGACTTTGAGATCTGCTGCCGGCACGCCAATTTCCTCTTCGGTTTCGCGCAAGGCTGTACACTCCAGATCCGCATCACAATCCTCCCGCTTTCCTCCGGGAAATGAAATCTGTCCTGCATGTGCCAGAGCAGACTGGGGCCGTTTCATAAGTACGGTCATGGGACGTCCATTTTCCGGATAAAAAAGCAAGAGAACGGAGCCCAGCCGGGGCGTCACCCCGGCGGGTATAAATTCCCTTAGCATTCGCCTTTCCAGAGGTGCCATAAGATACTGGGCCGGCTGCCCCGGAAGAGGGGCTTGCAATTTGCACTTCAATTCATCTATAAAAGCGGCAAACATAGCGTCCTAAACCGTATTTGGTCGAATTTAGGTGTTTTTTAACATCCCGAGACGGCTCTGCTTCGTAGAATGGATAGCCACCAACATTATGCCCCATGTTAGACACTACACAAACCCAGGAAACGCTGAAGTGGCTTCAGGCACAGATCCAGCATGCCAATTCAGTGATAAAAGAATCTCAGCAGGAATTGAACTTTGGAAGGGAGGCCCAGTATGAGGGAATGCGCGAAGCTTATATGCAGGTACTCAACTGGATTCATAGTCGCAGCGACGCCGCCTGATCATTCCAACAGAACCTGCATCTGATCCCTGAGTTTTTTTGCCTCCGCTGAGGCTGCTGCTGCAAAATCCTCCCCGGAGGATGCATAGAGTATGCTGCGTGAAGCATTTACCAATAATCCGACTTCTTCATTTTTCCCGAACCTGACGACTTCCTCCAGACTGCCTCCCTGGGCACCCACACCCGGAACAAGAAGGAAATGACCGGGAACGATCTTTCTGACCTCTGCGAGCAACTCGGCACGTGTGGCTCCTGCAACATACATCATATTCTCCTGCGTACCCCATTCAGAACTCACCTGTAAAACCTTTTTATACAATTCCGGTATTTGAAAGTCTTCGGATCCGGCATTGGAAGTTAGCGCAAGAAGAACCGTCCATTTGCCCGGCTTTAGAAACGGGGTAACGGAATCCTTACCCATGTAAGGCGCCACGGTAACTGCATGTGCATCCATTCGTTCCAGAAAAGCCTGCGCATACATGAAAGACGTATTCCCGATATCTCCGCGCTTCGCATCGGCGATCACAAACTGAGAGGGATATGTTTTTCGGATATAAGAAATGATGCGTTCCATGGCATCCCACCCGGCCGTTCCGTGAACTTCGAAGAACGCAGCATTCGGTTTGAAGGCTACCGTATACTCTTCGGTGGCATCCACGATACGGCGGCAAAATTCAAAGAGTGCATCCGGATGCGATCGCAGAGAGTGTGGAATCTTGTTCATGTCCGGATCCAGCCCCACGCAGAGGAAAGATTTCTTCTTTCGAATCTGTTTAACGATCTCTTTCTTTGTCATCTGCGTGCGTGGTATATTGCTATTTTCCCACCTCTACTCCACCCTCCTTCAGCCGCTCCGCATTCTCTGCAAACTGAAGTGCGTCGATCATTTCCTGGATTTCTCCGCCCATAAAGGTAGGAAGATTGTAAACGGTCATGCCGATCCGGTGATCCGTTACCCTGCTCTGGGGATAATTATAGGTCCGGATCTTTGCCGAACGGTCGCCGGTACTGACCATCGTTTTACGTCGTTTAGACACTTCTTCCATTCGCTTATTGTATTCCCTTTCGTATAGTTTGGTCTTAAGCATTTGCAATGCACGTTCCCTGTTACCGTGCTGGGAGCGTTCGATCTGGCAAACCACTACAATTCCCGAAGGCTTGTGAGTTAGCTGAACCTTTGTTTCCACCTTGTTCACATTCTGGCCGCCCGCACCGCTGGACCTTGCTGTTTGAAACTCGAGATCAGCCGGATTAATGTTCACCTCTACTTCTTCCGATTCAGGAAGTACTGCAACGGAGGCAGCCGAAGTATGTACCCTGCCCTGCGCTTCGGTCTCCGGCACGCGCTGCACCCGGTGCACTCCCGATTCAAATTTAAGGATGCCGTAAACTCCATCCCCCTTCACATTCATGATCACTTCTTTATATCCACCCTTTGTGCCTTCATTCTCATCCACTACCTCCACCTTCCATCCCCGCCGTTCGCAAAAACGCATATACATCCTCTTCAGATCGCCTGCAAAAATGCCGGCTTCATCACCACCCGTTCCGGCCCGGATCTCCAGTACCGCATTCATACTGTCTTCCGGATCCTTAGGAATGAGAAGGTTGCGAATATGCGATTCCAGCTGTAATTGCCTTTCCTCCAAAACAGGAATTTCCTGACGGGCAAGGTCCTTCAATTCATCGTCCTTCTCATTGGACAATACATCTTTGTTAAAACTGATATTTTCCAGAACGCTCCGGTAATCATCATATGCCTTTACCACCTCCGACAGATCCTTATACTCCTTATTAAGACGGGAGAACTGTTTCATATCAGAAATAGTCTCAGGATCCGAGAGTTTCTGCTCCACTTCTTTCCAGCGGTGTTTTATGGCTGCGAGCTTTCCAAGCATACACGAGTGAACAAAGGTAGAATTAATCCGCTAAAGCGTCTGATTCAGCAGCTTCCCGGAAGCCATCAGGTCATGCAGCATGGGCTCCTGAACGGCCTTCTGCATAAGGTGGATATGACCCATGTGATGGCAATCGCTTCCCAGGAAGGAAATCAAACCTGCCCTGATCAGTTTTTCGCCAAGTACTTTTACCGCGGGTGAGTAGTACCCTGTGAGTGAATTGATGTTCATCTGTAGCAACGCACCCTTTTCGCAAAGCTTCTCGTATTCTCCGAACTTGGTAATCCAGAACGGATAGCGTTCCGGATGCGCCAGCACCGGTTTATATCCTGCCATTTGCGCCTCAAAAATAAAATGATAGAGATTATCGGGAGGCTGCATGAAGGAGAGTTCGAAGAGCAGGTAGTTCTTGCCGAGTGTCAGCAGCTTTTCATTCCCCAGTTTTTTCTCCAGTTCATAATCCAGATAATATTCCGCGGCTGCCTCAATCACCAGTGGAATGCCGGCCTCGGAGGCAGCAGCCCTTAATTTATCCAGACCGCCCAGAATCTTTCCGGAGTCATTCCTGAAATGATCGGACATAACATGGGGTGTGGTAATAACCTTCCGGTAGCCAAAAGCCGACATGGCCTGCAAAAGCGCAAGAGCGTCTTCTATCGTTTGTGCGCCGTCATCCAGGCCGGGAATAAAATGAGAATGCAGGTCTGTTCCCAGCACCGAAAGATCCACAGGTGGTCTTTTACTTTTTCCGCCAAAAAGTGTTCCCAGAAAAGACATGTTGTAAAAATACTTATTTCCGCTGTGCTTTGAACCACTCAAAGGTTCGGCGTATTCCTTCCGCAAACCTCACTTCCGGCTTATAGCCAAGCATGCGATCCGCTTTGCTGATATCTGCCAGGGAGTCTCTTACATCTCCTGCACGCGCAGGGCGGTGGATCGGTTGTGCGTTCACTGCCGCCAGTTCGCAAAGCGACCGGTATACTTCATTGATGGATATTCTCTCTCCCACCGCCACATTGAATACCTGTCCGGCCGCTGAAGCATCCGCATGCAGCATCGCTTTCATATTTGCCTGAACGGCATTATCGATAAAAGTAAAATCACGCGTTTGTTCACCGTCACCATTAATAAAAACGGGTTTGCCATCCAGCAGAGATTCGATAAAAACCGGAATCGCAGCCGCGTATTCGCCCTTCTTATTTTGCCTGGGTCCGTAAATATTAAAATACCTCAGGCCAATGATCTCCATACCGTAGGTTCTGTGAAAAATATCGGCATAGTACTCATTCACCACTTTGGTAACCGCATAAGGCGACAGCGGCTTCCCAATTCTGTGTTCCACTTTGGGCAGCTCTTCATGGTCTCCGTAAACTGAAGACGAACTGGCGTATACAACACGTTTCACCCCCGCGTGACGGGCCGTAACCAGAACACTCAGGAAGCCGCTCGCGTTGGCATTGTGCGTAGCGGCCGGGTTTTCAATGGAGCGGGGAACGGATCCCAGGGCCGCCTCATGGAATACATAATCTATTCCACGAAAAGCCCTCAGGCAATCATCCATATTGCAGATATCTCCTCTGATAAATTCAAACCGGGGGTTGGAAAGAAAAGGTTGAACATTTTCCAGGAACCCTGTGGACAGGTTGTCGAGTACCACCACGCGAAGTGCACCTTCGCGAAGGAGATTTTCCACAATACTGGAACCAATAAACCCTGCGCCTCCGGTAACAAGAAAAGAAGCCGCAGAAAGGTTCACCGGCAATGGATCAGCGGTTGCCATACATTTCTTCGTAATACTTCTGATACGCCCCCGAGGTCACATTCCTGAGCCAGATCTCGTTTCCGAGATACCAGTCTACCGTTTTATCCAGTCCCTGTTCAAACGTTACAGATGGTTTCCATCCCAGTTCTCTATTCAGCTTGGTGGCATCAATTGCATAGCGGCGGTCGTGTCCCGGGCGATCCTTTACATAGGTAATGAGCTGTGCGGAAGTACCTGCGGCTCTTCCGAGTTTCTTATCCATCAGGTCGCAGAGCAGGCGGATCAGATCAATATTCTGCCATTCGTTGAATCCTCCGATATTGTATGTCTCACCCTGTTTTCCTTTGTGAAAGATCAGATCAATGGCGGCGGCATGATCCTCTACAAAGAGCCAGTCGCGCGTAAATTTTCCATCGCCGTAAACAGGCAGGGGTTTATTATTACGGATATTGTGAATGAAGAGCGGAATCAGTTTTTCAGGGAACTGGTGAGAGCCGTAATTATTTGAACAGTTACTGATCACCACCGGCATCTGATAAGTATTGGCATACGCCCTAACAAAATGATCGGAAGACGCTTTGGAGGCGGAATAAGGTGATTGCGGATCATAAGGAGTACTTTCAAGAAACAGGCCGGAAGAACCGAGGGAGCCGTACACCTCATCCGTTGAAATATGATAAAACAGACGATCGCCGGGAGAGGCGTGGTCGCGGCTGCACTTCCAATGCTTTTTTGCCGCATTAAGAAGGGCAACGGTGCCCAGCACATTTGTGTTTACAAACTCGAGAGGATGTGTGATTGACCTGTCTACATGACTTTCTGCGGCGAGGTGGATCACGCCAGAAAAATCATGTTGCTGAAAGAGGCTCTCGAGCAGTGCCTGATCCGTGATGTCGCCCCTGATGAAAAGATAATTAGGACTCCCCTCTATATCCCGGAGATTCTCCAGGTTGCCGGCATAGGTCAGTTTGTCGAGATTGACTACTCTCAATCCGGGATATCCTTTCACATATCTCCTCACCACATGTGAACCGATGAAACCGGCTCCACCGGTGACCAAAATGCTTTTCATTTCGATTAAGTTATGCTCCGAAACGACGGAGCCTGAATGGCAAGGTACAAAGATACGAATATGAGGTAGTATTAATGCGGAATCAGGATGCCCTTTCCATCATTTTTTGCAACCTTTAACACCATTCACGTATCCTAATGAAATGAGGATCCTGTTATTATTGTTTCTTTCGGTCAGCGGGGTGCTTCATTCTCAGGCATGGGAATGGGCACTGAAGGGCGGTGGATATGGTGGAGACAAAGCCAATGATATTGCGTTGGATGAGAATGGCAATGTATACGTGGGAGGATTCTATAATTATCCTTCATCCTTCGGATCACTTCCCACCCCGGGCACGTTCGGAAAGGAAGGGTTTCTGATCAAGATAACCCCCAACGGAAACTGGGTGTGGCTGAACGCAGCCGACGGAGGCTGGGATGAGCGCGTGCTGGGTATTCATGTTGATACGGTCAACGGCTTTGTATATGCCACGGGTACATGCTGGTACAGTACGAATTTTGGCAGCTGCTCGTGGCCCTTGAATACCTTAGGGAGTTCTGATGAAATTTTCATTGCAAAATTTGATTATAGCGGTAACTGTATCTGGCTGCAGGGCGCCGGCGGCGATTCAGATGACCATGGCTATGATCTGGTTACAGACAAGGCGGGCAATATCTACCTGACAGGCTTTATCTCAGATGAGTACTGGACCGGATTCCCCGCCTACTTCGGGAATCTGCAGGCATTTGTTCCGCCTGGAGATTCCACGGCCTTTGTTGCGAAAATGTCGCCGTCCGGAAATTTTTTATGGGTAAAAACATTTGAAGCTATCGACGGGGAGCGCGATAACCGGATAGCCATTGATTCCGCTGCGAACATTTATATAACGGGCGGATTCTGGGGAACGAAAAACCTGGGTATGGGAAATGTGAGCTCCAACGGCGGAGTGGATATTTTCGTGACCAAGTTTGATTCCGCCGGAAACCAGCTGTGGGTAAGAACCACGGGAAGTTCCCTGAGTGACCGCGGGAATTCTATAACCGTTGATGAACATCAGTTGGTCTACATCACCGGTGAATTCAGGGATGAGGTCTGGTTCGGAACAGATACCATAAACAATCATGGCGGACCCGGCGGACGAGATATTTTTGTGGCCAAGATCACATCTTCCGGTAACTGGATCTGGGGAAAACGTGCCGGAAGTAACGGAGGCGGTGATCGCGGAAACCGGATTGTTGCTGATAAAAACGAGCATCTTTACATTACGGGGCAGACCAAAGGTACTTCCCACTTTGGCAATAATGTTACCCTCTATTGCGATCCTGCCGACAGCATACAGATCTTTGTCGCCGGTATGGATACCAACGGGAAATGGCGCTGGGCCGTGGAAGCCGGCGGACCGCTGGAAGACCGTGGTAACTCTATTGCCGTTGACGATTCCTGCAATCTGTACATCACGGGATATTTTCAGCAAACCGCTTATTTTGACTCCCTCTCAATTACTGTTTCCGCCCGGAGGGATGTGTTCATCGCATCGCTTGACAGCAGTTGCCATTACTTTATGACCCCGCCGGTAGATCCGGAACCGCCACCCCCTTCCTGTGAGATTGTTTTTCCCAACGTGCTGACTCCGAACGGTGATGGGAAAAATGACAAATTCTCTATTCCGGATTACTGTTACAAATCTGTCCATTATTCCGTTTATAACCGGTGGGGAGAGCTGATCAGCACTTCCACCTCTCCCTCCCTGCTTTGGGACGGAATGAACAAAGGAAAAAAAGTAAGTGAAGGCACTTACTATTATGTGTGTGCAACCACAGATAATGCCGGTCAACAAGCCGTGATCCGTGGCTTTCTTCAGATCTTTCACTGATCTTGAACGATTTAGTATCTTTACAGATACGATGCGAGCACTTCTTTTATTTCTATTTCCCGCAACGCTTTTTGCCCAGACCTTTAACGGAACAGGCGGACCGAGCTCCGACGATGGAAATAACAATGATTTTATACTCACGGTCACCGGGCTGAATCCGGCGATTCTGAACAACAGTTTCGGTTTGGTGGGAGCCTGCCTCACCATGACGCATACCTGGGATGCCGATATGGACGTAAAACTTATTGCGCCTGACGGAACACAGATTCAGCTGTTCACCGGCGTAGGTGGCAGCGGGGATAATTTTACGAATACATGTTTCAGCCAAACGGCGTCCACTTCTATTGCCAGCGGCAATCCACCGTTTACCGGCACCTACAAACCGATGGGGAACCTGGGAGATGCGAATAACGGACAGAATGGAAACGGAAACTGGATTCTGCGCTGCGTGGATACCTACCAGCAGGACCTGGGTAACCTGATCAGCTGGTCCATCACCTTTGGAAACAACCCTCCCCTTCCGTTCAGCTTCTCGCACAGCAATCTTCCGATTGTTGTTATCAACACAAACAATCAAACCATTCCCAATGAGCCGAAAATCAGTGCATACATGGGAATTATTTATAATGGCCCGAATCAAATCAATTCTATGAGTGACCCTCATAATCACTACGCGGGGGATATTGGCATTGAGCGGCGCGGAGCCTATTCGAATTCACTTCCCCAGAAGCCGTATAATATTGAAACCAGAACTTCCACCGGACTTAACCTTGACACCGCTTTGCTGGGAATGCCTGCGGAACACGACTGGTGTTTGATTGCCAACTACAACGATAAGGCCTTTGTCCGGAATACGCTTGCATATAAATGTTTCAGGGAAATGGGACACTACGCGCCAAGATCCGAATTTGTGGAAGTGGTTCTGAACGGTCAATATCAGGGAATCTATCTTCTCATGGAGAAGATCAAACGCGATAACAACCGGGTAGACATTGCCCGCCTGGATTCGTTTGAAAATACACTGCCGAATGTTTCAGGAGGATATATTCTGAAGAATGACTACTGGGATGCATCTAATTCCTGGTTATTAAATTATAATCCGATAGATCACCCCACCCTCCCCGTTCATCTCGTTTATTATTATCCCAAACCGGATGATATCACGGCCCAGCAAAAAACCTATATTCAGGGATTTATCAATCAGTATGAAAGTGTACTGTATGGCCCGAATTTCAACCATCCGGTAAACGGATACAGCCAGTACCTGAGCATCAACTCCTGGATAGATTATTTTATTGTGAATGAACTGGCCCGTAATGTAGACGGTTTTAAAAAGAGCTGGTACATGCACAAGGATATGGACGGTGTTTCACCCTCGAAGCTCAAAGCCGGTCCGGTGTGGGATTTTGACTGGGCCTGGAAAAACATCTGGGACTGCAACATTTTCCAGCAGACAAACGGATCCGGATGGTCACATCATATCAACGATTGCAATCCTGATGTGAATTCGAACGGCTGGTATATCCGGCTTCTCCAGGATACTCTTTTCAAGAATAAACTTAAGTGCCGCTGGACCAATCACCGTATGACCATGCTGGATACAAGCTACCTGTTCAGTTATATTGACAGTATTGCATTGTATCTCGACAGCGCGCAGCAGAGGCATTATTCAAAGTGGGGGCATTTGGGACTCAACAGCGGTGCGCCGGAGATTGGTCCGATCCCAACCACCTTTCAGGGAGAAGTGGATGCCCTTAAAAACTGGATTCGTCTCCGCATAACCTGGCTGGACAATAATATGTTCGGCACGCTCTACGGATGTTCCCTGATCGGTATTCCGGAAGAGGTTAGCGGAACGGGCTGGAGCATTTATCCGAACCCTGCATCCGGTATAATTTATATTTCTTCCGACACTGCAGAAGATTCCGGAGCATTCACTATCACAGATGTTTCAGGCAGAGAATGGATGCGAATCCAACCGGGCGGCGGGGAGCTCACTTTTGCCGTTTCTCTTTCACACCTTCCCTCAGGAATGTATTTCGTGAATTACGGAACGCGACCGGTAAAGCGCCTGGTAAAAATCTGATCAGAGACTCCAGTAGGTCAGCTGCTTTATCCTCTTCCTGTACATCCCTTTAATATCCACCAGCACTCCTTTGGTTCCGAGCATTTTCTTAAAATAATTCTCGTTCAGGTTCCTGTACTCCCTGTGCCCCACTGCTACAATCACCCCGTCATATTTCTTCCCGGGCCTGTTAAGAGAAAATCCATATTCGTGCAGCAGCTCATCGCTGTCGGCGTGCGGATCCACTACATCCACTTTCATGCCGTACGACTTCAGCTCCTTCACAATGTCAGCCACCTTGGAATTCCGGATATCGCTCACATCTTCCTTGAAAGTAGCCCCCATTATGAGAACTTTTGATTTAGACGGATTCTTTCCGGCGGCAATAATACGTTTAGCCATATTTTTGGCCACATAAAAACCCATGCTGTCATTCACATATCTTCCGCTGTTGATCACACGGGCATGGTAGCCCAGCGCCTCTGCTTTATGGGTCAGATAATAAGGATCGACCCCAATACAATGGCCGCCCACCAGTCCGGGATAGAATTTCAGAAAATTCCATTTCGTGCCGGCCGCTTCGAGCACATCATACGTGTTGATACCCATGCGGCCGAAAATAATAGACAACTCATTCATCAGGGAAATATTCACATCGCGTTGCGTGTTCTCAATGATCTTGGCAGCCTCTGCTACTTTAATGGAACTTGCCTTATGCGTACCGGCCTGTACAATAATTTCATACACCTTTGAGATTTCCTCCAGGCTCTCGGCATCACATCCGCTGACTACCTTAGTAATCCGGGTTATGGTATGCTCTTTGTCACCGGGATTGATACGCTCCGGAGAATAGCCCACTTTAAAATCTTTCTTGAATCGCAGTCCTGATTCCTCCTCCAGCACCGGTATACAATCCTCTTCCGTACATCCCGGATAAACGGTGGACTCGAACACCACATAATCTCCCTTTTTCAGGCATTTGCCCACAGTAGCCGAAGCGCCCAGCAAAGGCTTCAGGTCCGGCAGGTTATGCTCATCAATAGGGGTGGGAACCGCCACAATAAAAAAGTTTGCTTTTTTAAGAACCTGTAACGACGATGTGAATTCAATATCACATCCCTCGAACTCCTTTCTGCTAAGCTCCTGGGAAGGATCCATTCCTTTCTGCATCATCTTCACACGCTTCTCATTGATGTCGAAACCGATCACCTTTACCTTTTTAGCAAAAGCAAGTGCTATGGGAAGGCCGACATAACCCAGCCCCAGGACGGCAATCACTTTCTTTTTTCGTTTGATTTCGTTATACATATCAGCTCTTTCTGTCCGCTTTGCGGAATGAATAAATTCTCTCAATTATATCCACCACCTTCATTCCCTCCAGCGCATTCGTTGTTATTATATTTTTCCCTTTCAGCGCATCCACCACATTTTGAATCATGAGGTGATGATTATTGGCGGAGCCCTTATATGAACCGTAGTCGTTTGCCGGCGCAGTTTCAGCAAGCACCGGCAACTTATAATCCCTGATATGACAATACTCCACCTGATCCATATACTGACCTCCTACTTTCAGGCTGCCCTTGCTTCCGACCACGGATATGCTGCTCTCCATATTTTTATCCCAAACGGAAGTGCTGTAATTGATACATCCCATGCCTCCGTTAACGAAACGGAAATTCACAAATCCGGAATCCTCAAATTCCGTGAGCTCCCGGTGAGTGAAGTCACTGAATTTTGCCTGGATATCGGTGATATCCCCGAAAATCCAGTAGAGCAGATCTATCCAGTGCGAGAATTGCGTAAAAAGAGTTCCGCCGTCCAATTCCTGCGTACCTTTCCAGCTTCCCCGCTTGTAATACCGCTCATCGCGGTTCCAGTAGCAGTTGAGCTGCACCATAAAAACATCACCAATGATTTTCCGGGAAACTATATCCTTCAGCCAAACACTTGGGGGAGAATACCGGTTCTGCATCACACAAAAAACCTGTTTGTGGTTCTGCAGGGCTTTGTGCAGGATCTGTTCACAATCCTGCCGGTGGAGGGCCATTGGCTTTTCCACCACCACATGTTTGCCAAGATCGAGCAGTGCCTTGCTTTGAGAAGCGTGAAGGCCGTTCGGGGTACATACACATACCACTTCAATTTCCGGATGCATTTTCAACATTTCCTCCACAGAGGAATAAAAGGGTTCCTGAAGAGAATCCAGTCCCAACGATGCTTTAGGTGCATTATCGCAAACGGCTACCAGTTCACAATCCGGATTGCGTCGAATCATTTCAGCATGTCGCTTACCGATATGACCTTGCCCCGTAACGCCAAATTTAATTTTCATGCCCCTTTTTTTACTGTTCCGCTCTCCAGGCGATAGATTTCCTTAGACTCGGGGCATTCTGCCTTTCCGGACGCATCAAAGTTCAGGCGGTGTCCGAATTCACTCATCCACCCGATCTGTGTTGCCGGGTTTCCGACCCAAAGTGAATACGCAGGCACATCCCTGGTGATCACGGCACCTGCACCGATGAATGCATAGGCCCCGATATCATGTCCGCAAACAATGGTAGCATTCGCCCCGATGGTTGCACCTTTCCCAACATGAGTTTTAGAATATTGATTCCTCCGCACCACTGCGCTGCGCGGGTTTGTGACGTTTGTAAATACCATACTCGGACCCAGGAAAACATCGTCCTCGCACGTGACTCCGGTATAAATGGATACATTGTTCTGCACTTTCACATTCTTGCCAAGTACCACACCCGGGGATATCACCACGTTCTGCCCGATGTTGCAACGGTCGCCAATCACACAATCCGGCATAATGTGCGAAAAATGCCAGATCTTCACCTCACTACCGATGTGGCAGCCCTCGTCAATAACTGCTGTTGGATGTGCAAAATAGGAAGACATAACTATCAGGAAATGAGGTGCAAAGGTACGAAAAAGTATTATACCTCCGTTTTAGTGCAGCCTACTCCCCGGTTTGCTCCGCCGCTTTCCTTTCCATTTTCTTTCTGGCCCGCAATGCGTTGGAATACTCCAGACCTTCTTTCATCCCCATTTCTGTATAACAAGCTTCCGCCATTTTAATTGCTTTATCCAGTTCTCCCATCACTTCATAGTAAACGGCGATGTTATACATGCAGCGCTTTTTCTCCTTGGTGCTGCTGGAACTCACATGCTTATTCCAGATACCCAGTGCATCATCCCACTTGCCCAGATCTGTATAACGGCTGGCAGATTTCAGTGCAGCGCTCCCGCGTGTGTACACCTTCCGGTGCAGGGTGAGCGGATGGGGAGAAAGCCCGTACCCGTAGGTACTTCCGCAATAACGCAGGGCACGGTTCATGGATTCCTTGGCGTTAGACATCATGGAAAGAACCATCAGGTCCGAAATTTTATCCTTCCCGAAGTCCCAGTTAATTTTCGCTGTAAATTCATCCAGTAAGTTCGAACCATCCGCAGGGTAGATCCTGAAGCCGCCTTTTACCACGGCCATCAGTGTATAAGTTGGAGCGCCGCCGGACATGATAGTAGACATCCCTATTCCTACCACATTGAACGTAGCCGGAGTTCCGTTCGCCTTCGAAACCACATCCAGGTTGATGGTCTCCAGCGAAACCACCATGTCTACACCATACCGTGTACAAAGGCTATCAATGAAAGCGGGAGCAAAAGGTTCTGCAAACTGCTGATTGCCGGTTCCCATAAATGTCTTCTCTGTGAGGATCTGGACTTCATACGCTTTGAGGGAATTGGACATTTCGCTGGAAAGTCCGTTCAGGATTTCGAACGATACTTTCGGATTTCGCTTAGACCAGTCGCCGGTAAGGATTCGCTCCATTTTGTTTGTTGAAGCATATTTAGGGTCTTCGGCAGTACGATTGATCAGGAGTACCTTTTTGAATTGCTTAGGGATATTCACCGCCGATGGTTCCACCGTATTGATCCGGACAGAAGAATTGCAGGAAGCCAGGATAAGGGAAGCCGGAATGAACAGGAGTAAAATTCGTTTCATATGATGCTGTTTGGGGTAATATTAGCAAAAACCATGCAAAACTACCGGAGGATAGCAAAGCCTGCGTAGTTTTTAAGCATACCTGTTTCACTGATCACCTCGGTCACCTCCGCTTTCGCCGGTCCGATGATGCACCAGTCTATCAGTTTTTGAATTGCATCCTCGCTTCCTTCCGCCTCAATATATACGTCTCCGTTAAAATCATTGCGCACCATTCCGTTGAGACCGAGTTTCAGCGCCTGCGACTGGGCGCTCACCCGGAAATAGACACCTTGTACTTTGCCCTTGATTCTTATCTGCGTATGAATCATCATCCAAAGGTAGCGGAAAAAAAAGAGCCCTCCGAGGAGGGCTCCTGATCGTAATATCCCAGAAATTATCTGCTTATAATCACCTTTTTCACAAAGGAATTTCCCCCGGCCTGCAAACGCAGGAAGTAGACGCCGCCGGGAAGTGCGGAAATATCAGCAGTTACCGGTATTGGTGATGTGCTTCCCTTTCCGTGATATATTTCCATCACCTTTTTTCCGGTTACATCCGTCAACTCCATTTCCGCCGTTTCGCTGGCGGGAATCATGGCCATTATGTAGAGATGATTATTGGCCGGCGTAGGATACGCTGTGAGATGGAGCGTTACCGCTCCGGCAGAAACAACTCCCGTGAGTGGAAGCACCTCCACGATTCCGAAATACGGCACTTTATTATAAGCTGTAACGGCCACATGAATGGTATCCGGAAGGGTAACGGCAGGGAAAGTGATTGTTGCTGTTCCTCCGGAAATTGTTCCCACACCCAGAATATTTCCATTCAGGGTGAGCGCAACGCGTGCCCCATCGGTATTGGAATTAACCACCAGCTGCGTTACGCCTACGTTTTCGGTAAGAACGTGGCTGGCCGTGAGGGTCGACTGCATGTCTGTACGAACGAAAAGGGATGGATCACCAAAGGTGGTCCATGTATCGGTCATATCCATTCCGGAAGTACCGTACGCATCATTCATTTTCATACAACCGTTCATTGCGATGCCGGTGAAAGTGCGCTTGATATTGCTCTGATAGGTCTCCGTTAGAATAGCATTCATCTCGTCCATTCCTTCCATGGGTTCGTTCCAGTACTGGTTAATGGTAGACATCAGCGTACCTACTGCGCCGGCAGGAGCACCATTATTATCTGTGGCCCGCAGCCATTTTTCAGCAAAACATGTATTACCGACGAAATCGCCGTTTACGCAGGCTACAGAAAAAATAAATGGATATTTATCTGTGTTATTCAGCGCATCCACATCCGCATTTGAAAAACCTGAACTGACCCAGCTGTTGGCACTTCCATGCCCGGTATAGTTAATGATTCCCACTCCGGAGCTGATCACGGAAGACACCATGGATGGTGTGGGATTTCCGGAAGCGTCTCCGCCGCCCTGTGAACCGTCGTACAATTCCGCCACGGTGGAATAGGTATAGTTCATCAGCTGGGTCCGAATATTCCTGATATGCTCATAATCCATTTCATTGTCGTCTCCCGGCCCCTGATCCGAAGCGATGCCCAGCCCATTTTCGTACCAACCTGCGCTGAGCTGCGGAAACTGCTCGTAGCGAATTGTACGATTCACCATTGTGCTAACATCACTCACACTCTCGGCCGAAAAACGTCCTACCAGAATGTCGGGATACCTGTCGTTCCCTACCAGGTATGAATATCCGTTATCGGAATCACCACTGGCAGAAAAATACATACTGGCAACATGCTGTGCATCTCCAACCAGTAAAAGAAATGTAAGTCCGTTAGAGTTATAATAGTTCTCTACATAATTCTTGATCGCGGTGGCATTATTTCCCACCGTTGCGATATCCACCATGGTCACCGGAATTCCGATTTTCTTTTTCCAGTTTATAAAAGGCTGCATGGCATTCATGTACTGCCCGTAACTGATGATCAGCATATTTCCATATTCACCCAGCGGTGTATACTGAATCTGGTAATCGTGATTCAGGAACTGGTTGCGGTAGATTTGGCTGAACTCCATTCCCTCCACCCTGTCATCGCCTGTGCGAACTAATGGATTCGATCCGTTGTTATCTACGCGTTTCACCCTTACCACTATCTCATCATACACACGAAGCACCTTCGTAACCGGATTATACTGGAAGGGATACAGCTGAACAGCCTGGCCCCTGACGTCACGCACAATATAGGGTTCACCCAGCGATCCTAATGTACCCGGAAAAAATGCGTTGTGTGAATAAACAACCCCCCGGTTAAACGGAACTTCTGAAGGATTCGTATTGCGCAAAAGAGTTCCTTTTGAAGGAGCGATTTCAATCCCCGTCAACTCCTTGTAACTGGTGGAAACTACTTCTAGTTCCGTATGTGAAAGGTCGCCTATGGCCAGAGAAAAAGTAACCTTTGGAAGGTTGGGGGCTCCTTTTACCAGCATGGGGGTGCCATTCTCTATCTGAATAATGTAGGCCAGACCCTGCGGAGTTTTCACTCCCTTCAGATCATATCCCTTCATGGTCAGCTTTACAATATCTCCTTCGGCAGACGAGGATAACAGTTCAACTCCCTGAGATTGCTTTCCTGCAAAAGCCAATGAGGCGCATGCAAGGAAAAAAGAAATCGTGAGTAGCCCTTTTTTCATATGAATTGGTCTTTGGTTACGACGAATGTACCAAACGGAAAAACAAAAACAAAGCTTATCTTTTCAATACAGGAGAGCGGGCAAATATAACTCGTTAATTATCAACGAATTAAATGAAATAATTAATCCTGTCGGAGTCTGTAATGCGGTTCAGAAAATTACTTCTTAAAGCCGGAGAAGTCTTTATGCTCCACCTTTTCAAGATCCTCTCTGCTCAGGGACTTAAAATAGGTGTACGTGATCTTGAGTCCCTCTGCGCGTTTAATCTTTGGTTCCCAGCCAAGAAGTTTTTTAGCCAGGGTGATATCCGGTTGTCTCTGCCTGGGGTCGTCCGTGGGAAGAGGCCGGCTCACCAGTTTTTGAGTAGTTCCTGTAAGACGGATTATTTCCTCTCCGAAATCACGAATAGAAATTTCATCGGGATTTCCAATGTTCACCGGGCCTGAATAATCGGAGAGCAGGAGGCGATAGATTCCTTCTACGAGGTCATCCACATAACAAAAGGATCTCGTTTGCGATCCGTCGCCGAACATAGTCAGATCTTCTCCTCTGAGCGCCTGTCCGATAAATGCGGGAAGCACCCGGCCGTCGTTCAGGCGCATTCTGGGACCATAGGTGTTGAATATTCTGACGATTCGGGTTTCCAGTCCGTGAAAATTATGATAGGCCATGGTGAGTGCCTCCATGAACCGCTTCGCTTCGTCGTAACAGCCGCGTGGTCCAACAGGGTTTACATTTCCCCAGTAATCTTCCGTTTGCGGATGAACCTGCGGATCTCCGTAAACTTCGGAGGTAGAAGCAACAAGGATGCGGGCCGATTTCGCTTTGGCAAGACCGAGTAGGTTATGCGTACCCAGTGAAGAAACTTTAAGGGTCTGGATGGGAATTTTGAGGTAATCGATCGGGCTGGCCGGACTGGCGAAATGCAGAATGTATTTTAGTGCTCCGGGAACATGTACGAATTTGGAGACATCGTGATGATGAAATTCAAAATCCGGCAATTTCATCAGGTGCTCGATATTCCTCAGGTCACCTGTGATCAGGTTGTCCATTCCCAGCACATGATATCCCTCATGTATGAACCTGTCGCAAAGGTGGGAGCCAAGGAAACCGGCAGCACCGGTGATCAAAACACGGTCTTTTTCCTGCATAAGGGCGAAAATACGCAAAAATGTACCATCAGGAATTGTTGAAAAGATGCATTGATACGGCACGTAAAGTCAATTATATTTGTTCCCCATGTCAGATTTTATTGTCAGTGCCAGGAAATACCGTCCGGCCACCTTTGATACGGTGGTAGGCCAGGGTTCCATTACCTCCACGCTCAAGAATGCCATCAAAAACCATCACCTGGCACAGGCTTTTCTCTTTTGCGGTCCGCGCGGAGTAGGCAAAACAACTTGTGCAAGGATTCTGGCAAAGACCATTAACTGCTTTTCACCCACGCCCGCCACGGAGGCCTGTAATCAATGTGAGAGCTGTAAAAGTTTTAACAGCGGCCAGTCGCTGAACGTGTATGAACTTGACGCCGCCTCAAATAATTCGGTGGACGATATCCGTGCGCTGATCGAGCAGGTGCGTTTTGCTCCGCAGCTCGGACAATACAAAGTGTATATCATTGACGAGGTACATATGCTGAGTGCCGCGGCCTTCAACGCTTTTCTTAAAACGCTGGAGGAACCTCCGAAACATGCAATTTTCATTCTTGCCACCACGGAAAAACACAAGATCATTCCGACCATTTTATCCCGCTGTCAGATTTTTGATTTTTCCCGCATCCGCATTGAAGACATCGCTAATCATTTGTTATTTGTTGCAAAATCGGAGGGTATAGAAGCCGATCCGGAAGCGCTGCATCTCATTGCACAGAAGGCCGATGGCGCCCTCAGAGACGCGCTTTCCATCTTTGACCAGCTGGTCTCATTCGCAGGTCAGAAAATTACTTATCAGGATGTACTGAACAACCTGAACATCCTTGATTATGATTATTATTTCAGCATTGTCCAGCACCTGCTGGAAGGTAACATTCCCAAAACGCTTCTGCTCTTCGATGATATCCTCCAGAAGGGATTCGACGGTCATCATTTCGTAAGCGGACTGGCCGGACATTTTCGCAATTTGATGGTATGCAAGGACTCCTCCACGCTGCAGCTGCTGGAAGTGGGTACGCAAACAAAAGACAAATACCGCCAGCAATGCACGGTAACGTCTGTACCATTCATAATGAAAGCCCTGGACGCACTCTCCAGAACAGACGTGGGATATAAGACGGCGCGGAATCCCCGTTTGCTGGTGGAGTTGACGCTCATGCAGATTGCATCGATCAACCAGGTAGCTGCCGCTCCGGAAAAAAAAAAGCCTGAACTAAAAGAGGAAAAAAGCGGCGAACAAGGATCCGGGGCTGAGCATCAGGGCAAGAAAAATGAAGTGTCTGCCGGTTCACTACACGAAACTCAGGCGATAACGGCTTCAGAAAGTTCAGGAAGCAAGGAGGAGAAGCAGCCGGCAGCGAAAAACACCTTTAAATCTTCCGCTTTCTCCCTTCATTCTCTCATGGGAGAGAAGAAAAAAGAAGAACAGAAGATCCGGCCGGAAGAGGTGCTGGTTCAGATGACGGAACCGGTAACACAGGAACAGCTGGAGGAGAAGTGGGCATATTATGCCGACCTCATGAAGCAAAATAACAAGATCAACCTTTTCTCTACGCTCACCAACCGTAAACCGGTTCTGCGTGAGGATATGGGAATTGCCTTCGACATTGACAACAAGGTTCAGGAGGAAGAGATGCTGAATGAAAAACCGGAGATCCTGGCTTTTCTGCGCAAGGAACTGAAAAATTCAGGCCTTCACCTGATCCTGAACATTACCCGGAATGAAGCCGATAAAAGGCCCTATACTCCCTCCGAAAAGTTCAAAAGAATGGCCGAAAAAAACCCGCTTCTCCACCGCCTGAAGCAGGAGTTCGACCTCGACATCGAGTATTGATTTCCTAAGGGAATCTCCCCTGAATCAGCTATATTTGGCCTCCTAAAATTTCTACTTATGAGACGATTCATTTCTCTTGTTCTCCTGCTGACTTGTTCCACTGTCTTTTCTCAGGTTGCGCCGAAAAAACTTACCACCCATACCACCCC